>CAYVMK010000181.1:0-5305 GCA_964452445.1 uncultured Desulfonema sp.
TTTTTACGAGTCTATCAAGAATACGAAAAGAACGGGATTTTATGATTTGTGATTTCAAACCATGCGGCCTGCCGCTGTTGATAGGAAGCCTTCCGGTTGATGACCATCTCCTGGCCATAAAGCTTGTTCTTGAGTGTACGCCGGAAATACCTTTGTGGGTGCAGCTTCCTGTTTTCCGGGAAGAGGGCATGATAGCCCAGTTTTTGCCCGGCCTTCCGGGCTTGACCGAGGAACAGGAGAGGCTTTTCATTAATACTTCAGGCCGGAATTTTGATGACGGTATAATCGAATTTTACGAGGAATATATATCAGTTACCAAGGGCGAAAGGGATTATGATGATACGAGATTTGTTTTAACTCCTGAAACCGCAAGGGGTTTTTTTATTTTTATCGAGAAGATTAAAGATCTGTCGGTTAAGCCTAAGGCTGTAAAGGGCCAGATAACAGGGCCGGTAACACTTGCAACCTGTGTTACAGACCGGGATGGGAAGGCGGTTTTTTACAACGAGGATATGAGAGATGCGGTTGTAAAGCTTGTCGCAATGAAAGCGGGGTGGCAGGTGCGGCGGCTTTCTGAATTTAAGGTTCCGGTAATAATTTTCTTTGATGAAGCTGCCCTGGCCGGTTTCGGGTCTTCGGCTTTTATAGGCATATCTCCCCATGAAGTAGCCGGATGTTTTGAAGAGGTTATCGACGCGGTGCATAAGGAAGCCGGCCTTGCCGGAATACATGTATGCTCAAATGCGGACTGGTCGGTGATACTGGAATCTTCCGCCGATATAGTCAGCTTTGATGCCTATTCCTATTTTGACAAATTCATTCTTTATTCGGACCATATAAGAAAATTTATTGAATCGGGGCGGATGATTGCCTGGGGCATTATCCCGACTTTGCGACCTGAAGATATCGAAAAGGAAAATGCCGCTTCGCTTGCAGAAAACTGGAAAAAGAAGGCAAAAATGCTTGAGCCGCTCGGATTTGATTTGCAGGCTGTTTTATCGCAGTCTTTTATTACGCCAAGCTGCGGGATGGGATCCTTAAGTCTTGATCTTGCGACAAAAGTGCTTAGTTTGACTAAAGAAGTTTCACAAATTTTAAGAAGAGAGTTATTTTAAGAGGGGTTGATTATGACTAGTGAGAAAAAGAGTTTTTCAGGTGCGAAACGCTATGTTCTGGATGATGAGCTTGCCAAGATAGTAAATATATCCATGGCTCTTGAAATGCCGCTGCTTTTGAAAGGAGAGCCGGGCACTGGCAAAACAATGCTTGCCCATGCCATTGCTGAAAATCTCGGCATGCCTCTTATTGTTCTTAACGTGAAGTCCAGCATGAAGCTGATTGAGGCCCTGTACCAGTATGACACACTTACACGCTTAAACGACAGTCGCTTTGGCGATTCCAAAAGAGATGTAAGCAATATTGAAGAGTATATAAAAATGGGTAAAATTGGTCAGGCTTTTACAACCGATAAAAGAACAATTCTATTAATAGATGAGATAGATAAGGCAGACACGGATTTTCAGGACGATATGCTCGATGTTCTCGACCAGATGGAATTTGATATTATTGAAATCGACAAGACAATAACTGCTAAACACCGTCCGGTATTCATAATAACCTCAAATGCCAAGAAAGACCTTTCGGATCCGTTCCTTGGGAGGTGTAATTTTCACCATATTGCTTTTCCTGATCCAAAAATGATGAGAAAGATAATAAAAGTGCATTTTTCCGATATTGACTCGGACCTGATGGAAAATGCTGTAAATGGTTTTTACAGGCTTCGTGAATTGGAAAGCATTGAAAAGCGGCCTGCTACTCGTGAGCTTATAAACTGGATAAGGGCTTTAAGGTCTGATCCGGATTTTAAGGCAAGAGATCTCGCGAAAGGTGATATTCCGTATCTTGGCATCCTGTTTAAAAAGAGCCAGGATTATGCAAAAGCAATCAATACGGTAAGCCGGAGAAAGCTGCTATAAGAAGCAGGGATCAGGGGTCGGTGGTTAGTTATCAGTAAATAGTGATCAGTAACCAGAAACCAGAGATTTATTATGTTCATCGGATTTTTCTATAAATTAAAAGAGGTCGGTATTCCTGTGAGCCCGACTTCCTTTCTTACATTGCATAAGGCGCTCAGCAAGGGGCTTGTATCTTCTTTAGATGACTTTTATACGGCCTCACGCGCAACTCTTGTAAAAAGTGAAAGATATTTCGACCTTTTTGATCAGGTTTTTGCACATCATTTTGAAGGGGCTGAATTGCCTGATTATACAGGGGTTGAGCTTGATGAGCTTGCAAGATCAATGCTCGAATCATGGCTTAAAGATCCCAAGACCCTTGCTTCGGCGCTTGGTATCGACGAATCCGCGATAACAAAGCTAACACCTGATGAGCTGATCGAATATTTCAAAAAACGCTTGGAAGAGCAGAAAGGAAGGCATGATGGCGGAAGCAAGTGGATTGGAACCGGCGGGACTTCGCCGGTAGGACATTCAGGATATCATCCCGGGGGTATGCGCGTAGGAGGAGCTTCGAGAAACAGGTCGGCTGTCAAAGTTGCAATGGAAAGAAGATATAAGGATTATTCCTTGAGCGGGCCGCTGACTCAGGCAATGGTCGGCGAAGCCCTGAAGAGGCTTAGAAACATGATCCCGGCAGGCCCGAAGGACAGGATAAATGTGGATGAAACAATCTACCAGACCATGAAGAATGCCGGTGAGATTGAAATTGTTTTTGACAGGGTTCTAAAAGACCGATTAAAAATCATTATAGCCATAGATAACGGCGGCTGGTCTATGGACCCTTATGTATATCTGGTGCAGACTCTGTTTGATTATGCAAGGGCCCAGTTTAAGGATATAAAGACTTATTTTTTCCATAATACTATTTATGAAACAATCTGGCAGGATACGTCAAGATATAAAAGGCCTCAAAAAATAGATGAATTTGCACGGTTAGATACTGAGACAAGACTGATTATTTTGGGAGATGCCAGTATGGCTCCTTATGAGCTGATGGCGACGGACGGCTCCATACATATAGAGGAGAGAAGCGGAAAACCCAGCATTGAATGCCTCAAATTCCTTGCGAGAAATTTCCGCCACTCCGTATGGCTCAATCCCATGCAGTCAAACATGTGGGGGTACACACAGACCATTTCGGCGATAGGCCGCATTTTCCCGATGTTCGAATTTTCCATAGACGGGCTTGAGAAGGCAGTGGCTCATCTCATGGCGAAGTAGAGAAAGGTTTTATTTTTCATAAGAATATCTCCGTTACGCTGTTTGCCATTACCTTTTATCGGATCAGTTTTGCCGTAATTTCTGCAACATGCTTTCCCTGGAAACGGGCGGCATTCAGTTCGTTTTCGCTGGGCATCCTTTCACCCTGTCCGCCTGCAATAGTTGTTGCCCCGTAGGGAGAACCGCCGGTCACTTCATCAATGCGCATCTGTCCTGCAAAGGCATAGGGCAATCCGACTACTATCATACCGTGATGAAGAAGGGTGATATGAAAACTCAGAATTGTCGATTCCTGGCCGCCGTGCTGCGTTGCGCTGCATGTAAAGACACTTCCGACTTTTCCGACAAGCGCCCCCTTTGCCCAGAGCCCTCCAGTTCCGTCAAGGAACTGGCGCATTTGACCGCACATGTTTCCGAAACGTGTGGGTGTGCCGAAAATGATTGCATCTGCCGCGGCAAGATCTTCAACTTTACAAACCGGGATACGGGCAAAACCTTTCTGCACCTCAAGGGCGCCCATATTCCCCAGTACCTCATCCGGCAGTGTTTCCGGGACGCGGCAAATATTTACTTCAGCTTCTTTTACCTTGCTTGCGCCTTCCCTGACAGCTTCCGCCATTTTGTAAACATGACCATACATCGAATAGTAAACGACTGAAATCTTCATTACGAGCCTCCTTTTTCGGTGAAATATGAACCCTAACCATTATTTCGCATATTGGAAAGTGATAAGACAGCGGCGATGGAACATTCGATAACTGACAGTAATTTATACAGCATTTGAAAAAGATATTGCAAGACGTATTTGCTGCTTAAGTCATCGAAATGAATTCATTGCTGATGAACTCGTAAAAAGTCGAATTTCCCGTATTTTGTCATGCTGAGCCTGTCGAAGCATAACAAAATATCGATGACTTATATTAACCCTTCGACAATCTCAGGGTGACAATCAGGATTTTTTACGAAACCATCATTGCTGGGCGATATCAAACAGCCTGCATGTGTTTTCAAAGATTCTGGCTGAGATGGTTTCAGGATCTTCATTTTTTATTTCAGCCAGCTTAAAAAGAACCGATTTTACGAAGGCCGGTTCGTTGCGCCTGGTTTGATTTTTCTCCGGAGCAGGTGTGAGATAAGGCGCATCAGTTTCAATAAGGAGGCGGTCATCCGGAATCATCGGGATCAGATTTCTTAAGTCTTCTCCCCGGCTCATGATTGTCACTATGCCGGTTATACCGATATAGAGCCCGAGATCAAGGTATTCCCTAAGCTCTTTTTTATTTCCACTGAAGCAATGCATAACTCCCTTTATTTCCTCTTTTTCATGAGCTTTTAGAATTTCGAGAAATCTGCCGTTGCTCTCTCTTTCATGAAATATTACAGGAAACCCAAGTTCGTCTGCAGTTTCAAGCTGCCTTATGAACCAATTTTCCTGGTCCTTCCTTGGTGAGAACATGCGGTTGAAATCAAGACCTATTTCACCCCATGCCTTGACTTTTCTGTTTTCGGAAAGATCTCTTAAAAAGTTTAAGATATCATCGCTGCACTCTTTCGAGTCATGGGGGTGGACTCCCACCGATGCGAAAAAACCGGGATTCGATTCCGCCAGTTTTACCGCTTTGACGGAACTTTTCATGTCTATTCCAACTATCAATATTTTGCAAACGCCTGCATTTCTTGCTCTTTTTATGACCGAATCGAAATCTTTGTCATATGCCCGGTCATCCAGATGACAGTGGCTGTCGAATAATCTCATTGTTTTCACCCGGTTTTGCAGAAGTTGGAATATTAAAAAAAATTATAGTAAAGGCACGACGTGTTTAGCACAAAAAAATTGATATTGGCAACATTGAAAAATACCCAAATTCCGACATTGATTTCGGGTAAGGAGTCGTTTAACCCAAGTTCATGGTCATTGCCTCAAAAATCAGGTTTTCAGTGCAATACCACTGTCCCTTAGATGCTCGATTTTTTTATTCTGCTTCAACTCAGCAATAAAACCCAATCTTCAGGCGCACCTCTCCTCTCCATTGTTATAAAATAATCTGTTTTGAGCAACTTTACGT
>CAYVMK010000182.1:0-5272 GCA_964452445.1 uncultured Desulfonema sp.
TCTTCGGCATCGGTGTATGTATTGTTGACACCGGCAATCAGTCCGCCCGGAGAAACATAAGATAATCTAAACATCCCCTTATCAGTCTGCCAGTCGTTGTCGCTGTTATCCGAATAATAAGCAAAATCGCCCTGGTACCCTGCCATCATCTTTCCTCTGTCGGGAAAGGAATATTCAATTCCCATGCCCGGTTTCAAATGGGTTATCCAGTCCGATACTTCTTTCTCACCAAGGGTATTGCTCCCATCACCGAGATAAATGTTGTCATCATGAATACCCTGAACGCTCAAACCCGGTATCAGAGCAAGATTCCCGAATCGTATCTTGCCCCCCTCGGCAAATGCGCCTGAAAATGCAACAAACGACAAGAGAAGCGCCACGGTTAAAATTGAGGTTATTCTTTTCATCTATTATTATTCTCCCGATTAAAGGCCAATACAGTTATTACAATTATTATTTTCAATTAATCCGGTCATTATTATATTAAGCCGTTGTAATAAAATAATCATAACATTGAAATGCCGCGACCGGCATAAGGAGCCGTAACGAAATGGTCGGAAATGTAATGGTTATTCGTAACGGCGCCTAACTGCAATACATCATGTAGCAGGGCTTGTTGTAGTCTCCTTCGTTGTAGTCGTGGTAGTGGTTGTGCTTGTAGTGGTTGTTGACGGCACAGTAGTAGCAGGAACAGTTGTCTCAACCGTTGTAGCAGGAACGGTTGTCTCAACGGTTGTAGCCGGGGTTGTTGTCTCAGCAGTTGTAGCCGGAACTGTGGTTGCCACTGTTGTCGGCGCTGTGGTAGGAACAATCTTAATTATATCCTGCTTCACCGTTTCAATGTCCTTCTTTACTTCCCTGGCAACCTTCTGCGCCTGAGTGTTTATAGTCTCGGCTTTCCCGAGATCTCCCGCATTGACCGCGTTTTTAACATCATTTGCGGCTTTTTCCAGATCCTTGTTTTTCTTCTCTGCATCAACTAATGCCGCAACAGCTTTCTGGGCGGTCTCCTGGGCTTTTTTCGCCTCTTCGGTTTTGCCTTCCGCTTTTGCCTTTGCGGCGGCCTTCTCGACATCTTTCAGGTCTTCCTTGAGCTCCACCACCGACACATTTGTGACAGCAGATGCCAGAGATGCGTCAACAGCAACAGTGGCAAGCTTGACATCCTGTTTCACAGCCTCATCCGGATTCTTTTTAAGCTCTTCGACTGCGGTTTTTGCAACTTCCAGGATATCCACCTTTGCAGTCGCCTTGTCGAGTTCTTTTCCGGTTGCCTTCGCCTGTTCATTTTTTGCGAATGCTTTTTCAAGGGATTTGTAAACCGCGCTTTTTGTTGCGGCATCGATACCGGGGTTTTCGAAAAATCCTCTCATTACCTTTCCGACAACCGCCGCTTCTCCCGAATACATGTTCAGGTAAGTATTAAGGTTATCAAAACCGAAATCGGCATCCGAACCGCGGAGACCCATAACCGCTGTGGGAGTCTGAAGATAATTGGCCCTTTTTGAGGAACCGCTCTTAAACCACATCTTGCCGACAAAGCAGGTAACTCTTCTGACGGCTTTTTTTGTCTTGAAAATCAGAATCCCTGACTCTTCATCCTTTTCCTGGATCAGGGCGCTTGTAAACGGGCTCAGCTTGAGAATGGCGCCGTCATTGAATGTCACCTGTACCGTGCCCTGTTTCGTCTGAACGCGATCGCCTTCATTCAATTCCTGACCGATTCTTGATATACTGGTTGTATCGGCGCCGTCAAGAACAACCGCCTCTCCGGTAAATGTCGTTACTTTTGCCAGAGGAATAGCGGCTTGGGCAGTCCCTGAAAAGAGAACAACCATAATAAAAAAGGAGAGTAAACCAGCTCTTGCAACAGTTTTCATCGACAGCCTCCTTGCAGATGGAAATTACATTTAATGAAATAATCATTTACAATTTTATTGGTCTGCCATATATAAAAAAAGAACCCAATAGTCAAGGATTTTTTTTAACATTTTCATAGCTACATAATTTTTTTATTTGTGGATAATCACATTGAAGAATAAAATTTCCATACTCATTCCTGCCCTGAATGAAGAGGCGACAATCGGAGATATTATAACCCGTTCGAAAAAATACTCTGATGATATTCTTGTGGTGGACGGCCATTCGAATGACGGAACAGAATCAGTTTCAAGGTCTCTCGGTGTCAAGGTAATATTTGATAATAAAAAAGGGAAAGGCGAGGCCATCCGGTCTGCGATACCTCATATTGAAAAAGAAATAACCGTTTTAATAGACGCCGACGGCTCCCATGATCCTGATGATATTCCAAAACTCGTTCTCCCGATACTGGAGGACAGGGCAGATCATGTTTCAGGCTCACGTCTCATCGGCGGTTCGAGCGAGCTTCATGGCGGATTTGACGAATGCTTCAGGCTGATGGGAAGCTCCCTGATAACGGCGCTCATTAATCACCGTTTCAAAGTGAGGCTTTCGGAAAGCCAGAACGGTTTTCGGGCCATAAAAACAAGTCTTTTAAGAGAGCTTGACCTTAAGGAGAATATTACAACCATAGAGCAGGAGATGATCATAAAGACCTTGAAGAAAGGCTACCGCATGGCGGAAGCGCCTTCCCATGAATACAAAAGAACAGCCGGATACTCAAAGATAAAATTAAGAAAAGTCGCATTCCGGTATGTCTATTCAATGCTGAAATACCTCTATTTTTAAGGATATTCTTTTGGCAGGCATATTTCTCTTCAATCCTCCCGGACCGGACAATAAAGGCTTTATCCGCGAAGGAAGATGCACGCAGGAAGCAGGCGTCTGGGCAACCCTCTGGCCTCCGGTGACTCTCGCCACAGCTGCGGCCTTTCTTGAAAATGATGGGCATACGCTCAATGTCACTGATTATCCTGCCCTTGGGTTATCGTTTGACAGTTTGAAAGATTCCGCCGAAAAGAACAGGCCTGATTTCGCAATCTGGAATACCGGAACTCCCTCGTTGTTATCAGATATAGCCATAGCCGAAACAATTAAATCCGTTTCGCCTGAAACAACCACCTGTGTCATGGGAACCCATGTATCGGTTCTTCCCGCACAGGCATTGAGCAGCGGTTCAGTCGATCTTGTAATAAGAGGAGAGCCTGAATTGGCAATCCGGAAAATCTGTTCCTGCAAAGACAAGGAATTCACCGGCATACCCGGCATATCATTCAGAGATAAGAAAGGCGGTATAATTCACAATCCTGATTCGGATTTCATGGACGCCGAAACAATCCCTTTTCCAGCATGGCATCATCTTGACATCACGCCTTACAGGCTCCCGCTTAAAAACAGGCCTTTTCTTATTGTGGCGCCTTTGAGAGGCTGCCCCTTTCCCTGCTCGTTTTGCACGGCGGGCATCTATTACGGAAAAAAATTAAGAAAACGGCCCGTAAATAATGTTATTGAAGAGATATTAAACAACAGGATAAAGTATAATGTGAACGATTTTTTCATATGGGCGGACACATTTACGGCAGACCGGGAGTATGTGAAGGAATTCTGCAGCAAACTTCTTTCCGGGAATATAAAAACATCATGGACATGCAACAGCAGGGTGGATACCGTGGACGGGGAGATGCTTGAGCTTATGAAAAAAGCCGGCATGTGGATGATAAGCTTCGGTCTCGAATCGGGTTCCGATGAAATACTGAGGCGGTCAAAAAAGGGAATCCGCGCCGGGCAGTCGAAAACGGCTGTTGAAACCGCCCATCGGCTCGGAATCAGAACATCGGGCCACTTCATCTACGGTCTTCCCGGGGAAACCGAAAGCAGCATGATGCAGACACTCGATTTAGCGCTTGACCTTCCGCTCGACATAGCACAATTCTACACGGCATCCCCTTTCCCTGGAACCAGCCTATATGATGAAGCGACATCAGAAGGCTGGCTGACGGAAAACGATTCGTTTTCACAGAGTCATGCGGTCATGGAATTGCCGGGGCTTTCCGCAAAAAAAGTCGACGCTTTCAGGCAATACTCATACAGAAAATTTTATTTAAGAATTACGGCTATTTTCAGACTTCTTAAGATCGCAGGGCCGTCCGCGACAACAAATATTTTGTACAGCATAAAGAGGTTTTCGGGCTGGGTAAGGGGGTTATGAACAGCTACATCCTTGGAATCTGGGACGGCCATGATGCAGGCGCAGCCATTATTTCCGGCGACAGGATTCTTTTTGCCGTAAACGAAGAAAGACTTACCAGACGGAAACTTGAGGCAGGCTTTCCTCATCTTTCCATAAAGGCCTGCCTTTCATACGCCGGAATAATTCCTTCGGATATTACAGAAATAGCAGCTTCAACAGCGGATCCCGCCAAAACTCTCACGAGAATCTTTCCGTCATTAAAGGAAGAATATTATCTGATACGGCGCAGAAAAAAAGGACCGGGCCGGTTTGACGGATTTAAGAAACAATTTAAATACAGATTTACCGAGTATGGACCAAATCCGGTTTCAACGTATTTAAGCAGGCTTTATCTCAATAAAAAGCTTTCTGAAATGGGATTTTGCAACTACAACATTCACATCCTGAATCACCATTCATGCCATGCAAACGCAGCAGCCCGTTGCAGCGGTTTTGACGAATGCCTTGTCATAACATCAGACGGGCTCGGCGACGGCCTTTCAGGATCGATATGGAAATTTAAAGACGGCGATCTTACATCTGTTGCTGAAATCTCCTCTAAAGTTTCGATGGGCGTATTTTTCGAGCACGTAACGAACCTTCTCAATATGCGGGAGCTCGAAGACGAGGGAAAGGTCATGGCGCTCGCAAACTATGCCTACCCGGTTGATGATTCCGGAAATCCTCTTTTAAACATGATAGAATGCAACGGCCTCTCGTTTGTCTCGGATTACAGCTCAACGGGGATGTTTAAAGAGATGAAGAAAATCTTCTGGAGGTATCCTCCGGAACAGTTTGCATGCATGGCGCAAAGGGTGGTTGAAAAAAGAACGACGGAGCTTGTGAAAAACGCTATAGCGCAAACGGGAATGAAAAAACTTGCCCTCGCGGGAGGCCTTTTTTCAAATATAAAGCTCAACAAGAGACTCGGCGAACTTGATGAGGTTGAGAATATCAGCGTATTTCCCCACATGGGAGACGGCGGCCTTGCGATAGGCGCGGCGCTTGAAGCAAATTACCATAAATCCGGAATATCATGCTGCAAACTTCCGGATATTTATCTCGGACCGGGATATCCGTAAAAGGAAATTCTCGACTGTCTGAAAAAAAAGAACGCCTCTT
>CAYVMK010000183.1:0-5265 GCA_964452445.1 uncultured Desulfonema sp.
CTGTCTGTCCTGCGCCACTCATTCCCTGCCGGGCAAAATTCCATTGTCGGTTAATATCAGGAATAGGGATGGGAAAATTCTTGAAACGATTGGCAGACCGTAAATAAGTGGCCATGGCAGAAGGGCCTAAAACCTTAATCTTAGGCATGGGCAGCCCCATCCTGTCTGATGACAGGGTGGGGTTACTCATTCAAGTATATTATGTAAAATTAGCAGTTTAGTCTCGTGAAGGCGGAGAGATTACCGGCGAGATCTTTAAGGCGATTATATCGACCTTCATTCAAAGCTTCTGTGACTTCCATCGTTCACCCCTTTGAAGGTGGGAGGGGGGATTTTCATGCTTCGTTGTGTCTGCTCCAGACATGGGGGTAAGTCCCATTATCCCAATTGAGCAAGATCAGATCTCTGTGGAGACTCTCAAATGCCAGGATTGGACAAGGTGGCCCACACTGTTATTAAAAACATTAAAAACTATTGACTTAGATAAGCCGGGTCTCTCTTTTACAAAGAGCGCTGACTTAACATTGTCATATTAGATTACAACCTATTGATAATACATGCTTTTCTAATAATTAGCGATTTTCAAAAGAAGCCAATAAATTCAAATGGTTAGTTTATAATGTAACAATGTTAAATTAGGCCGCAGATTTTCGCCGATATCCGCAGATAATTATTTAGCTCTTTATATTTAAAATCTCTAAAATCTGCGTTCATCTGCGGCCAAAATGCAAATTCCTATACTATTAAAATATAAACATTTATAGCGAAAAATGGCATTTATCGATTTGAAATTTTATCCCCGGATGTGCCAGTCTCCTGCATCAATGCAAAAGGAGGCGCCAAATGAATTCCGGAAAATCGATCTTTGCTCAGTTGATGGACTTTATCCCCGCATACGAGTTCCGAAAATGTGTCGAGCGGTACAACGGCAGCTACAAGATAATAACTTTTTCCTGCTGGGATCAGCATCTCTGCATGGCCTTTGCCCAGCTCACCTGCTTTGAGGGATATCCAAGCCTGCCTCGGGAAAGGCGGGCAACCCAGTTCAGACTTTATCACCCGGGCATCCGGGGCAATGTCTCCCGCAATACATTGGCCCACGCCAATCAGACCAGGGATTGGCGGATCTATTACACTATTCTACAGATTTTGAGCGTCACTCTTTTCGAAAAAACACCCATTTTTCAGGCACTTTCAAATATCAACTACACAAATCAGGTGGACCATGTCAGCAACCAACTGAATTTATTCGATTAACGTTGGGACAGCAGTGAGAGAAGGTATATTTTTGATAAGATCGGTATGAGATCTGTTTGTGTTATTTTTTAAAGGTGGAATTTGTTTAAATTGTCTGCAAAATCTGAGGCTCTGGTGGTAGTAGTAGGGGTGGGTAATACTTTATTTAAGGATGAAGGGATAGGGGTTCATATAATTCATGAACTTGAGAAGTTAGGACTGCCTGAAGGGGTCAAAGTCTTTGACGGTGGAACCAGTGGATTAAGTCTTATTGATCTGATGAAAGAAACGCCCCGGGTGATTTTCCTTGATGCAGCGGAGATGGGGAGAAAGCCGGGAACGGTGATGAGATTTACTCCCGAGGAGGTAAAGATGGCATCTGATGGTAATTTTTCTCTCCACGAAGCAGGGTTGCCTGAGGTTTTTCTTCTCGCCTCTTTTCTGGGAGTGTCTCCCGACGTGATCATCTTTGGCATTCAACCCAAGGAGATAGGTTGGGGAATAGGGCTTTCTCAAGAACTAAGAAGAGAGGTTCCAGAGATAGTTAAAGTTGTTTTGAAGGAGTTAGGCAGTTTTGATAATGAGGAGAAAGAATAGTTTTACCGTAGGAGCTAATGAGCGGAGAAATGCTCATGTGAACCGAATCGCCAACAAATAGCCTTTAAAATTAATAGAAAGGGGGACAATTAAAAAATGGAAATTAGCAGAAGAACGTTTTTAATGCTTTCAGGGCTTTCTGGGACCGGGGCTGTTTTAGCTAATTTTGGGCTTGACCTGAAGCCTGCTCAAGCTTACACCGAAACCCCTGATTTAAGGATTCGTCGCGCTAAAGAAACAACCACTATCTGCCCTTATTGCGCAGTGGGGTGCGGGCAGATTGTAGCGGTAGAAAACAATAAAGTAATTAATAACGAAGGAGACCCTGACCATCCTATTAACCAGGGTACTTTGTGCAGCAAGGGCAGCGCACTTTACCAGGTAGCCAATAACGATCAGCGCCTTACAAAAGTGTTGTATCGGGCGCCGGGTGGGAGCAAGTGGGAGGAGAAGGATTGGGACTGGGCTATTGATCGCATTGCTCATAACATCAAAGCTACTCGCGATGCAAACTGGATAGAGAAAGAAGAAGGAACTCTGGTGAATCGCACTGAAGCTATCGGCAACCTGGGTGGCGCAGCTTTAGATAATGAGGAATGCTATCTTATAAGCAAAGCCATGCGAGCTTTGGGCCTGGTCTACATTGAGCACTGCGCCCGGCTCTGACACTCCCCTACGGTGGCGGCTCTGGCAGAGTCGTTTGGTAGAGGAGCGATGACCAACCACTGGATAGACATCAAAAATAGTGACTGCATTATGATTATTGGCTCCAATGCTGCTGAGAACCATCCCGTTTCTTTTAGGTGGGTAACCAAGGCAAAGGAACAAGGAGCCAAGCTAATTAGTGTTGACCCGCGTTTTACCCGCACCTCCTCAAAGGCTGATATCTATGCCCCGCTAAGGTCGGGAACCGATATCGCCTTCGTTGGCGGCATGATTAACTACGTACTTCAGAATAATCTCTATCACAAAGAGTATGTAACCGAGTATACCAATGCTTCTTTCCTCATCAATCCTGATTTTAAAGGACCAGCTCAGTTAGACGGGCTTTTCTCCGGCTATAATGCCTCTAAGAGGAGCTATGATAAGTCAACCTGGCAATACCGGCTCGATGAGTCAGGCATCCCGAAAAAGGACAGGACGCTAAAGGATCCCAATTGCGTATTTCAGCTTTTAAAGCGGCAATTTGCCCGCTACAATGTCAATAAAGTGTGTCAAATTACGGGTACCCCTGAGGATGTATATCTTAAAGTATGTGAAACATATGCGGCAACGGGGAAGCCAGGCAAAGCAGGAACCATAATGTATGCCATGGGCGCTGCTCAGCACACCAAAGGCACCCAGAATATTCGGAGTTACTCTATCTTACAACTGCTTCTTGGCAATATGGGTCTTGCCGGTGGCGGTATAAACGCTCTGAGAGGCGAAAGCAATGTCCAGGGCTCTACCGACCACGCCTTACTTTTCCATATCCTGCCGGGTTACCTGAAGAGTCCTGTCAATAAGGATACCTCTTTAGCTAAGTATCTGGAGCGGATCACACCGACTACTAAGGATCCGATAAGCGCTAACTGGTGGGGGAATACTGGTAAGTATGTCGTTAGCCTCTTAAAGGCCTGGTATGGGGATGCTGCTACCCGGGAAAATGACTTTGGTTTCCACTGGCTTCCTAAGACCAATGGGGGCAACTACTCCCATATCGCCCTTTTTGAGGCGATGTATGCCGGTAAGATAAAAGGGCTGACATGCTGGGGTCAGAACCCGGTGGTGGGAGGTCCCAATGCTAACATGGAGCACAAGGCTCTGGAGAATCTGGACTGGCTGGTCTGCGTAGACCTCTGGCAGACAGAGACCTCCATCTTCTGGAAAGCTCCTGGCGTCAATCCTGCAAGTATCAAGACTGAGGTTTTCTTGCTTCCTGCTGCTTCTTCAGTGGAGAAAGAGGGTAGTATATCGAACAGCGGCCGCTGGGCACAGTGGAGATACGTCGCAGTTAATCCACCAGGAAAGGCGAAGGCTGATGCGGAAATTTGCAGCCGCTTGTTGCTTAAGTTGAAAAATTTATATGCTGCTAAAGGCGGTCCCAATGCTGAAGCCATTACAAATCTTACCTGGAGATATGGTGAGCATCCTGATATCCGCGATGTGGCTAAAGAGATAAATGGCTACGACCTCATTACCGGCAAGCTCCTGAAGGGCTTTGTTGATCTCAAGGATGATGGCTCAACCTCTTCGGGCAACTGGTTATACTGTAACAGCTATACCGAAGACGGGAATATGATGGCCCGTCGCGGCCTATCCGATCCCTCCGGTATCGGCCTTTATTCTAACTGGTCATGGTGCTGGCCGCTGAACCGGCGCATCATCTATAACCGGGCCTCGGTTGACCTTTACGGTAAACCGTGGGATGGTGAGCATCCGGTAATCAAGTGGGATACGGAGAACAAGAAATGGGTAGGTGATGTGCCTGATGGCGGCTGGCCTCCAATGGCTTTAGACCCGGAAAAAACTAAGCGGCCGTTTATCATGAAACCAGAGGGGGTTGCATCTTTCTTTGGGATGGGCTTGGCTGATGGCCCTTTTCCTGAACACTACGAGCCCTGGGAGAGCCCGGTTAAGAACCTGATGTCAGGCACCCAGGATGACCCTGCGTTTACAATCTGGAAATCCGAGATGGACTATCATGGCACTCCCGGCAAATATCCCATCGTAGCCACTACCTACCGGGTTTCAGAGCATTGGCAGACTGGGAGCATGACCAGAAATCTACCCTGGTTAAACGAGCTTATGCCTGAGGTGTTTGTTGAGATAAGTGAGGAGTTGGCTGAAGAGAAGAAAATTAAGAAAGGTGAAAGAGTGATCGTAGAATCTGCCCGAGGTAATGTTGAAGCTGTGGCTATTGTGACCAGGCGTTTTAAGCCTTTTAAGCTGAATGGGGGGAAGGTTGTTCACCAGCTCGGGCTTCCCTGGCATTGGGGCTATGCCGCCCTTACCAGAGGGGACAGAGCCAACGTGCTCACTCCCCATGTAGGAGATGCCAATACCACTATCCCGGAGTACAAGGCATTTTTGTGTGATATAAGAAAAGCTTAAAAAGGAGAAAAAAATGGCTAAAAAAGCTGTGTTTATCAATGTATCTGAGTGCATGGCTTGCCGGGGCTGCCAGGTTGCCTGTAAGCAATGGAACCAACTGCCGGCAGAAAAAACCACTAACAGGGGAAGCTATGAGAACCCCATTGATCTCTCACCCATTACCTTCACCCGGGTAATCTTCCGTGAGGAGTTGATCGAAGGTGAATTAAAATGGCTTTTTCGCAAGCACCAGTGTATGCATTGTACCAAAGCTGCCTGCCTCGAGTTATGTCCCTCAAATGCTATCTATAAGAACCAATTTGGGTTCACAGAGATTGATCCTGAGAGATGTATCGGCTG
>CAYVMK010000184.1:0-1970 GCA_964452445.1 uncultured Desulfonema sp.
GAGTTCCTTTCCATAAAAAAGGCGCAGGAAACGGCTATGTAATAAAATTTTCCGATAAAAAAGTTTATGTCGCGGGAGATACCGAAAACATTCCGGAGATGAAAAGCTTTGAGAAAATCGATATAGCTTTTCTCCCAATGAACCTTCCCTATACCATGACGCCGGAAATGGTTGCCGATGCCGCAAAGGCATTCAAGCCAAAAAGCCTCTATCCATACCATTACGGGGAAACTGATACATCCAGGATTGTAAGTTTAATGAAGGATACGCCGGGTGTTGAAGTAAGGATACGAAAACTAAAGTGAAATATATGTAACTATTCAGGAGGCAGAAGTCAGGATCCAGAATAGAAGCAATGCAGTCTCACGCAACTTATTAATTTCTTCAAATTGAGCACTGGTAAATTATCACCATAACCAAAGTCGGTTTACTTTTTATTCTGGCTCCTGAATTCTGGCTTCTGGCTCCTAAAAAATTATAAATATATTCAATTATTTTAATAAGGAACTGCAATTGATTATAGAAGAATCGGGATATGTGACTGAAAGAATACTCCTTCTCGGGCGGAGGGAATCATGTATTTATCTCCTTAAAGGGGAGAACGAATATGCAATATTGGGCGGTGGCATGGCCTATGTTGTTCCTGATTTGATCAGGCAGCTTGGAGAATACGAAATTGACGAGAGCAGGATAAAAAGAATAATAATTCTCCACTCCCATTTCGACCATTGCGGGATAGTTCCTTTCTTTAAAAAGCGCTGGCCGCAGGTGAATGTGACGGCTTCGGCAAGAGCAAAGGAGCTTCTTGCGACCAAAAAGGTAATCGACAACATAGAATTTTTAAACCAGGTTCTTTTGATGAAGAATGGGATTGAAGATAAGGCAACAGAGCTTGATCTGTCATTTACAGGTGTTGATGTTGAGGAGGTCGTAAAAGACAAGGATATTCTTTCCTGCGATAATCTTTCGATGGAGATAATCGAAGTGCCGGGACATTCTTCATGCTCTATTGCAGTATATGTCAGGGAAGAGAAAGCAATGTTTGCCTCGGATGCGTGCGGTGTTCCCTTCGGAGATCAGGTTTTTACGGCTGCAAACTCGAATTTTGACAAATATGTCGAAAGCCTTGATAAAATGGCGCGGTATGAAACGGATATATATCTTGCCGAGCATTATGGCGCAAGAACCGGCAAAGACGGCCGTGCCTTTATGCAAAAATCTATGGTTTCGGCAAAAGAAACACGAAAAATTCTGGAAGAATCCATAGCGCGCACAAAAGATGTGAAAAAGAGCACAAAAGAGATAACGGAGATGCTGACAAAAAACGCGTCTGCCGGTTTTATTCCTAAGGAAGTTATTTCACTGGTCACGGAACAGATGTTAAGATATATATCGACGGCAAAGTAAAAAGTCATTCTGCTGTGTTGCGCTTCATCTTTCGTCATTGCAGCGTACCAAAAAGTACGCTTCATTCCTCAAGATTCGCGCGCCTTGCATAATGAGCTTTTTACTTTGCCGTCTGAATTTTGACTTTTTACGAGTGCATCATAATTGGATATTGCTTACTTGCTTGACACCATTATCTTTTTTTAATATATTCAACAAGGCCGCATATTTATATTTATTGTAATTTAATACTGTTATAAGGTTTTTATGCTCAGAGTCTCCGTTTTGATAAACCCGCTTACGGCTTTTGGGCGGGGAATAATATTTATTGTCGAGGAAATGGGACGTATTGCCATTTTCTTTTTCAAAAGCCTTGCGCTCATATTTTCCCGCCCTTTTCAGATCGGCAAGATAATACAGCAGACCTACTTCATAGGAGCAAAGTCGGTATTTGTAATATGCCTTACCGGGGCATTTACAGGCATGGTGCTCGGACTCCAGGGCTATTACACCCTCGTTAAATTCGGCTCAACAGGGTTTCTGGGCGCCGCAGTCGCACTTTCCCTTATAAGGGAGTTGGGTCC
>CAYVMK010000184.1:1980-5244 GCA_964452445.1 uncultured Desulfonema sp.
CATGGTGACAGGAAGAGCCGGCTCGGCTATGGCTGCAGAAGTCGGCATAATGCGGATATCCGAAGAAATTGATGCTCTTGAGACAATGGATATCAATCCGCTTCGCTTTCTTGTGAGCCCAAAGCTTGCTGCCGCGCTTATAAGCATGCCTCTTTTAACAGCTCTTTTTGATGTGGTCGGGATTCTCGGCGGATATCTGACAGGGTCCCTTCTGCTCGGAATAAGTCCCGGCGTGTACTTTATGCGCATTGAAACAAGCGTGATCATGGATGATGTGACGGGGGGTTTTATTAAGTCGGTCGTTTTTGCGGCTGTTATTGTAACAATATGCTGTTTTCAGGGATATTTCACACATACTCGAGCCGAAGGTTTCGGCGCAAAAGGCGTCAGCCTTTCAACAACTTCGGCTGTCGTTATTTCCTGTGTTCTTATTCTTATAACAGATTACGTGTTAACATCATTCCTTCTGTAACGGATATATGAGAGAACCTTTTATTCAATTTAAAAATGTATATAAGAAATTTGGTGAAAACCAGGTTTTAAACGGCGCCGATCTCAGCATTTACAAGGGCGAAATAACAACGATTATAGGAAAAAGCGGGGGGGGGAAAAGCGTACTTCTCAAGCATATCATCGGACTCCTTGAGCAGGATTCGGGCTCAATACTTTTTGAAGGGCGCCCTGTTTCGGAGATGAAAAAAGCCGAGAGAAAAATTTTAAAAAGAAAATGCAGCTACATGTTTCAGGGAACAGCGCTTTTCGATTCATTGACCGTATATGAAAATATTGCCCTGCCGCTCAAGGAAACCACTTCTTTATCCGATCCCGAGATAAACAGGCGGGTCAGAGACAAAATGGATCAGCTCGATCTGCATGGCATAGACGACAAGTATCCTTCACAGCTTTCGGGCGGAATGAAAAAAAGGGTTGCCCTTGCAAGGGCTCTTGTTACTGATCCGGAAATAGTCCTTTTCGATGAGCCGACAACAGGGCTTGATCCGATCCGCAAGAAGGCGGTACATGAGATGATATCGGATTATCAGCAAAAATTCGGCTTTACAGGGGTTGTGGTAAGCCATGATATACCCGATATTTTTCATATTTCCCAGCGGGTTGCCATGCTGAATGACGGCCGGATACTTTTTGAAGGAAATCCCGCGCAGATGACGCATGCTTCGGATCCTGCCGTAAAAGAGTTTATCCAGGGGCTCTATATTAATGATGAAAATATAACTCGTGTCCATCCGGAAACAAATTTTGGACACAGGTGAGTTTCTTTAAATGAGTCGGAGGTAATGTGAAAAAAACATCAATAGAAACATCCGTTGGAATATTTGTTCTGCTCGGGCTCGTTTGTGTGGGTTACCTTACAATAAAGCTTGGAAAGATGGAGCTGATCGGTGACAATAATTACCCGATTTATGCGAGGTTCCAGTCTGTTTCGGGACTTAAGAAAGGCTCCCACGTAGAGATGGCAGGCGTCAGGATAGGAACGATCGATTCAATCTCCTTAGACAAGGAGAGCAAAGCTCTTGTCAAAATGAAGATAGAAAAAGGGCTTCTCCTGACGGATGACGTGATAGCTTCGGTCAAGACCGCCGGAATGATAGGAGATAAGTACATAAGGATTTCTCCGGGAGGTTCCGACGTGATATTAAAGCCCGGGGACATGATAACCGAGACCGAGTCTGCGGTTGATCTTGAAGAACTTATAAGCAAATACGTTTTTGGCGGTGTTTGAAAATATAAAGAAAAAGTTGTGAACAAGAGGAGAAATCTGTGAAAAAAACGGCAGTATTTTTGTTATGTATGTTTATTGCTTCGGTATCTTTTTCTGCGGATAGAGGACCGATGGATGCGCTTAAAAGCCCGGTTGACGAAGGGATAAGACTCTTAAGCGATCCGAAGTATAAAGATCCGTCTCTTAAAGGCGTTCAGCGTGAAAAGATATGGGAAATAGTGCGCAAAGCGTTTGATTTTACCGAGCTTTCAGGACGCGCTCTTGCAGCCAACTGGAAAACTCTGAATCCGCAGCAGAGGAAGGAATTCAGCGAGGTTTTTTCAGAGGTCCTCGGAAATACATACCTCGATAAAATCCAGGGCGGATACAGGGATGAAAGGGTTGAATACATCGGGCAGGAGATGGTTTCGGATACCAAGGCCGTTGTAAAGACGAAGATTATAAGAGAAAAAAGCGAAATTCCGGTTGATTACAGCATGAAGCTGAAGGATAACAACTGGAAGGTCTATGATGTGCAGGTTGAGGGTGTCAGTCTGGTGCAGAATTACAGGTCCCAGTTCAATGAAATTCTGTCAAAGGATTCTCCGGACGAGCTGATAAAGCGGCTTCATAAAAAGCTTAAGGAACAGAAAAAAGGCGAAACAAAATAAATTATAGATGATAAAGACAGACATATGAATAAAATTCCGGCTGTTATTGTTTGTGCTGTGCTCGTTTTTTGGACTCCGGCTGTTTTTGCGTCCGACACCGCGGATATTACCTTAAATGAACTTATTATAGCTGCAAACTCAGTTGATTCCAGCGGGGAGTTTTTGGATGAAGAACCGGATTTTTTAATCGAAGAGACGGAAGAGGCGAAGAAAGATGAGATTATAAGTGTAGCAGACCCCCTTTATTACTGGAACTGGTCTGTTTTCCATTTTAATGACAAGCTCTATTTCTGGATTCTGAAACCGGTTTCGGAAGCTTACAGGGCTGTTGTTCCGGGTCAGGTAAGATCCGGTCTGCATAACTTTTTTTACAACATTGAAATGCCCGTCCGTTTTGTAAACTGCATCCTGCAGGGTAAAATTGAGGCTGCCGGAGATGAATTCGCAAGGTTTGTAGTCAACAGCACGGAAGGGATACTCGGTTTTGACGATGCTGCAAAAAATTATCCCGAACTGAAACAAGGGGAAGAGGATTTCGGGCAGACTCTTGCATCATACAGCATAGGAAACGGCATCTATATTGTCTGGCCCCTGCTGGGGCCTTCCACCCTCCGGGATACACTCGGAATGGCCGGCGACAGATTTCTGAAACCGGTTTCATACATAGAGCCTCTCGAACTCTCCATGGGCGTAACAGGTTTTAGCACAATAAACGAAACATCCTTTAGGATAGGAGATTACGAAACCTTCAGGAAAGCTGCTCTGGAGCCGTACGAGGGTCTCCGCAACGCCTATATCCAGAACCGCCGGAAGAAAATCAGGGAATGACGGCATCCCGAGGCCCCTGAGTTGCGTGAACTGTTATAAGTATTT
>CAYVMK010000185.1:0-5200 GCA_964452445.1 uncultured Desulfonema sp.
GGTTAAGGTTTTACTACTTGTATAGAATTCGGGGGACACAATACTTAATTCTTCAAAATAGTTTGTAGTCTCATATTTGTAAGTGCAATAATATCAGCAAGTTCGCCTAACCTCTATATGGCCTTCGGTTGTCAAGAAAAAAAATCTCCCGCAGATCGGAATTAAGTTTAAATAATATTTCCGTCTTAACATCGACGTTTTGAGAGGTAACCCGTTTGTTCCGGCTTTCGTTTTCAATCGTGAGTGTCAGCGCATAACGCGTCTGCACCAAACATCTATAGAGATTAACTGAATAGTCAAAGTGTTCTTTGACAAACAGCGTGCTGCCTTCAGGCAGCATCAGAATATATTCGGTACCCTTATCCCGGCGTAATCAAAAGTATCGGCTTGTCCGCCTGTGGCGAGACATCCAGTTAGGATGACGCTCGGGTAAGGAGCAGGTTAAACTGACCTTGTTATTATATTCGTAAAGATTACGGTGTTTCGAACTGATCCAAATTATCATGAAACGGATTTCTCAATGGTAGATTTCAATTCCAATGATTGATCCCGTTCGTCCTTGATTAAACGGTCTCTTTCCGGTATATTCCGGCGTAAAAAGAATGATGTAAAGGCAAAAAGGGCAGAGCGACCCCTCGACCTTTTCACCTCTTGAACCCTTTATTTTATCTGAAAGGACCATAGTCATGCCCCCGACAATAACAAGATACCCGAAAGAAGTGATACTGAAGGACCACAGGGAAGCTATCCTGAAGCCTTTTGAGGCAGGCGACAAGGACAAACTCGCAGAGTTTTACGGAAGCCCGCTGCTTTCATTGTGATGGTTTTTAAAAGAGGACCCATGCGATCTTTCCGTAATAAAAAAATTGAGCGATTTCTGACAATAACTGATGACTCATCCGGATCAAAAAATTCAAACCTGTCTTTTTAGCGAAGGCAGCATAACGATAAGATCATTCTGCAGTCCGGACGATATAGATCTCCTCTCCCTGAAGGAGACATTTGTGAAATCAGGCCGGTACAGTCCGATCTTATCCAAGAAGGAAAGCCTTATTGATGCCGCTGTTCAGCCTGATGCGAATGTAACCTTGGCTTATACGGAGGATAAAAAAATTGTAGGGATAGGCATCATCCGGTATGCTTATCCTGATGAAAGATGATCGAAAATCGGGGACCGGGTGATGATGGAAGTCTCCGTATTAGAGGTTGCCGGAATGTGGAGATTAAAAGGAATAGCTAAAAAACTCCTCGGGCTTCTTCTTGATCATCCCTTGATGGAAGACCGCATTATTTACATGGTCGGTTATTCATGGACATGGGATACAAGCGGAACAGACAAATCAGTTATTGAATACCGCAACATTCTGATAAATCTTTTTTCACATTTCGGGTTCAGGATATATCCGACTAATGAGCCGAATGTGATGCTGCATCCCGAGAATCTTTTTATGGCAAGAATCGGCGCAAATATCTCTGAAAATATAAGGAAAAGATTTACACCTGTCCGGTTTAATTTAAACGAATAAATCAACGACCGTGTAAAAAGGAGGGTTTAATGAAGTTAAAACAGATTGCCGTACTTATAGAAAATTCACCGGGCCGATTGCTTGAGGTGACCCAGGCGCTTGGGGACGCGGGTATAAACTTAAGAGCCCTTAACCTCGTTGATACCGGTGAGTTCGGAATCCTGCGGCTTCTTGTCTCGGACCTTGCCAAAACAAGACGCATATTGATGGAAAAACAGATGCCCGCCATTGTTGATGAGGTGGTTGCCGCCGAGATCGAGGACAAACCCGGACAGCTTGCCGCGCTTCTTAAGCCTTTGAAGAGCGCCAAAGTGCATGTTGTTTACATGTATGCATTCATAGGTTTTTCATCGGGCGGGGCCGTTATGATTTTCCGTTTCAGCGATAACGATAGGGCCATTGAAATTTTACGTAAAAACGGAATAAAGCTCATCGATGCGAAGGCATTCGGGATGCTTGAAACCGAGTGATCGGAAAACCGGTCAAAAATAACGGACTCGTAATAAAGATAAGTGAGAGTTTTGCATAACATCTGATTAAGGGTCCGGCACAGGCAATCGGTTTTGCCGTTTGGCAAGATCGAGATTGAGATTTCGCCAACGGCAGCAGATCCACTCCCATTAAGACCTGGACAGCCCCAGTGGATATACGCCCACGAAGCCGTTATTTCGTCTCTGCCTGTGTCTCTTTGTTGACAATCAGGGGGCGTTGTCATGTTTCGTAACAATTTCTTGCAAAACGGCAAAACCGATTGCCTGTGCCGGACCCCAGAGGGCATGTTCTTCAGGAAAGCCTGTTTTTATAATCTGCATACCCGAATCTGCGGATAATGCGGATATTTCCTGATGATTCTCTTATGGCGATTGAGGGCAGCCGGATACCGTTGAAAGTGTTGTTTTTGACCATCGTGTAGTGGGCCATGTCTTCGAAAACAAGACGGGAGCCTGTCTTAAGCGGTTCCGGGAAAGAATAGTCTCCTATGATGTCGCCTGCAAGGCATGTCATGCCTCCGAGTCTGTAAGTGTGCCTGTATTCTCCGGGAAGGCCGGCGCCCCTGATTGCCGGCCTGTAAGGCATTTCGAGCACATCCAGCATATGGGCCGCTGCTGAAGTGTCGACTATCGCGATATCCATCTTATTGTGAATGATGTCAAGAACCGACGCTTCCAGGACGCCGGCATTCAGCGCTATCGCTTCTCCCGGTTCAAGGTAAACCTCCAGACGCCGGCGCTTTTTAAAATCTTTTATAAGGCTGCAGAGGAGATCCGTATCATAATCCTTTCTTGTTATATGGTGTCCCCCTCCGAAGTTGATCCATTTCAGCCTGTGAAAAATAAATCCGAATTTATCTTCAACTGCTTTTAATGTTCTTGCAAGCGAGTCCGAATTGAGCTCGCAGAGGTTATGAAAATGGATGCCTGTTATTCCGTCAAGCTCATTTTCTTCGAAATTCTCCCTTGTTGTTCCGAGCCTCGAAAAGGGGCCGCACGGATCGTAAATCGGCGCCTTTACTTCGGAATGTTCCGGGTTGATCCGTATGCCGCATGAGACTTTCCTGTCGCTACCGGTTACTCTTGCTTTAAAGCGCCTCCACTGAGAAAATGAATTGAATACCATATGGTCGGCATAACCGAGGAGTTCGTCGAATTCAGTTTCGGCGTATGCCGGGGCGCAGACATGGACTTCCCCGCCGAACTCCTCGTATCCGAGTCTTGCTTCATCGAGTGAGCTTGCGGCGACTCCGCAAAGATATTGCCTTATTACAGGGAAAACGCCGAACATGGCAAATCCTTTCAGCGCCATGATGATTTTGCATCCCGCCTGTTTCTGAACCGAATCGAGGATTTTCAGGTTTCGAAGCAGAGCCTTTTCCTCGATTACGTAGCAGGGTGTCTGAATTTCTTTTGTTCTGGTATACGGCATTTTATCCCTATTTGATTATAACCAGAGTCAGTTTTTGTTAAGCATGAATAAATCTTGTTGAACTTTTAAAACATTGCATAATCAGACGGCTTTGTAAAAAGATTCATATGCAAGGCGCGCAAATCCTAAGGAATGAAGCGTACATCTTGGTACGCTGCAATGACGAAGGATGCAGCGCAACACAGCAGATGGGCTTTTTACGAAGCCGTCAATAAATTTTTTCGATCCATGGCAAACCGTGCGTCCCGAGTTTTTCCATGAAGGGAGCGGGATCAAATTCTTCCACGTTGAATACGCCTTTTCCTTTCCACCTCTTTGTCAGCATCATCATTGCTCCGATCATGGCGGGAACGCCTGTAGTGTAGGATATGGCCTGAGCCCTGATTTCCCTGTAGCATTCGGCATGGTCGCAGATGTTGTAGATATAATATTTTTTCGGCTTTCCGTCTTTCATCCCTTCAATCATGCAGCCTATGCAGGTTTTTCCCCTGTAGTTTTTGCCGAGTGATGTCGGTTCGGGAAGAAGCGCTTTTAAAAATTTTAAAGGAATAATGCTGCGCCCTTCATAATCGACAGGATCGATTCTTGTCATGCCCACATTTTCAAGAACCCTGAGATGTGTCAGGTATTCCGGTGAGAAAGTCATCCAGAATCTAATCCGTTTTATGCCGAGCATGTTCTTTGCGAGGGATTCCATCTCCTCGTGATACATGAGATACATCTCTCTTGGTCCTATTTCCGGAAAATCAAAAGTTTTGTGGACTGAAAGAGGATCGGTTTCCATCCACTTCCCGTTTTCATAATATCTGCCGCGGGCCGTCACTTCCCTTATGTTTATCTCGGGGTTGAAATTGGTGGCAAAGGGATGTCCGTGGTCGCCTGCATTGCAGTCCATTATGTCGATGTAATGAATTTCATCAAACTGGTTTTTTGCGGCGTGGGCGCAGAATATATTCGTGACGCCCGGATCGAATCCGCATCCGAGAAGAGCCATGAGACCTTTTTCCTTAAATTTTTCATTGTAGTCCCACTGCCATTTATAACAGAATCTGGCCTCATCGGGAGGTTCGTAGTTTGCCGTGTCGAGGTAGTCAACTCCCGTTTCAAGGCAGGCGTCCATAATGGAGAGGTCCTGGTAAGGAAGAGCGGTGTTAATTACAAGAGCCGGAGAGGTTTTGCGTATGAGACTTATCAGCTCTTTTGTGTTGTCCGCATCAACTTGCGCGGTTTCTATGAGTCTTGAAAGCTGATTTTTTATTTTCTCGCATTTTTCGATTGTTCTGCTGGCAAGAACTATTTCCGGGAAGACCTCCGGAACTCCGGCGCATTTATGGACAACGACTCCTCCGACTCCGCCTGCTCCGATTATAAGTATCCTGCTCATATGTTTGTTCCTTTCTCCGACTCCGCCGGAAAAGATCGCGGATATGCATATTATTGCATTATAACGATAAGTTATATACAAATAAATTATCGGCCAAATTGTTTTCATTATAGAAACGCTGGGATTCCGTGTCAACCAATAATGAGAGGCATCCAGCCATTTATCCGATAACTCATCCGTTAATCGGGAATTGCTGTGTTGTCATAAAGATAATTGACATTGATAAGTCTTCCTGGCAGAATACGTAATTAAATTAGATTGTTCTTGCAACTTTTTCCGGACCGGAATATCGTGATTACTCAATTCAGTTAAAACTTACATTTCGCACTTTTGAAATATAATGTTTTTAATTTTATATTTTGGTCCA
>CAYVMK010000186.1:0-5131 GCA_964452445.1 uncultured Desulfonema sp.
ATTGTCCGAAACGAAAAAAGAATGCTTCAGGAGGCGGTTGATGTTTTGTTTGATAACGGACGGCACGGCAGGGTTATTACCGGCACAAACAAGCGGCCTTTAAAATCATTAAGCGACACTTTAAAGGGCAAACAGGGCCGGTTTCGCCAGAATCTCCTCGGCAAACGCGTCGATTATTCCGGACGAACCGTTATTACAATAGGTCCGAACCTGAGACTGCACCAGTGCGGTCTGCCTAAAAAGATGGCTCTCGAACTTTTTAAACCTTTCCTTTATTACCGTCTGGAGAAGAAAGGCCTTGTTTCCACGGTAAAGAGCGCCAAAAAGATGGTTGAACGAGAGATACCTGAAGTCTGGGATACTCTTGATGAGGTTGTAAAAGAGTATCCTGTAATGCTTAACCGCGCTCCCACTCTTCATCGTCTGGGTATTCAGGCGTTTGAGCCGATTCTTATTGAAGGGAAGGCGATTCAGCTTCATCCTCTTGTATGTACGGCATTCAATGCCGACTTCGACGGCGACCAGATGGCTGTCCATATTCCGCTTTCCGTAGAAGCGCAGATAGAAGCGCGCGTTTTGATGCTGTCAAGCAACAATATTCTCTCGCCTGCCAACGGAAGTCCGATTATTGTTCCAACCCAGGATATTGTCCTCGGGATTTATTACATGACAAGAGGGATTTCAGGCTCAAGAGGCGACGGCAAGATATTTTCCGGGCCTGACGAGGTGCGTTCCGCATACGATTCCGGGGCAATTGATCTTCATGCCAGGATAACCGTCCGTATGGACGGAAAGCTTGTTAATACGACAACTGGCCGCATTCTGCTTTGGGAGATTATTCCCAAGGATAATATTATAAGGATGAGCAGCATAATGATTTCCTCGGAAGAGGACGCAAAGTCGATTCTTGACAGGATCAATAACGGCGAATCTTTTTCGAAGATGGCAAGCGAGTATTCGGAAAGCTCCGGGGGGGAGACGGACGGCGATATAGGCCTTTTGAGAAAGGAGGAATTCAAGAGAATATTCAATGTCAGCGAGACGGAAGCCGACAAGGTTTTTTCTCTTGATGAAGGCAGGATAAGCGGAGTTATTTTATCGGAAGAAAAATACCATATATTTCAGATTAATGAGAAAAGACCCGAGATTCCTTTTGATGCCGTAAGCAGGGTCCAGGATAAAAAGTCTTTAAGGGATCTTGTCGATTATGCCTATAGAAACTTAGGTCCCAAGGCTACGGTTGTTCTTGCGGACAGGCTCAAGGATATCGGATTCAGGCACTCTACAGAGGCCGGTCTTTCAATCTCGATAGGCGATATGATCATTCCGGCTGCGAAAGAGGAGATAATCGGGAAAGCCGAAAGAAAAGTTTCGGAAATAGGCAGGCAGTACACAGAGGGGCTTATAACCCAGGGCGAGAAATACAATAAGGTGGTCGATATATGGGCAAAAGCAACAGATGATGTGGCCAATGAAATGATGGAGGCGATGAAGGTTGAACCCCTGAAAGACAGCAAGGGAAAGCCGGTGCTGGACAAGAAGGGAAAGCCGGTTTATGAAGAAAGCTTTAACCCCATTTATATGATGGCTGATTCCGGAGCGAGAGGGAGCAAGGACCAGATGCGCCAGCTTGCAGGTATGCGCGGTCTTATGGCCAAACCGTCCGGTGAAATTATCGAAACGCCCATAAGCGCAAATTTCAGGGAAGGACTTTCCGTCTTGCAGTATTTTATTTCGACGCACGGCGCAAGAAAAGGTCTTGCCGATACCGCTCTTAAAACGGCAAACTCAGGATACCTGACAAGAAGGCTTGCCGATGTTGCCCAGGATTGCGTTGTCATGGAGGACGACTGCGGCACAATGATGGGAGTTGATGTCGAGCCTCTGTTTGAAGGCGGAGAAGTGATCCAGCGTCTCGGAGAAAGAGTGCTGGGTCGTGTCGCGGTAGATGATATTATTGATCCTTTCACGGATGATGTCCTTGTTAAAAAAGGTGATGGACTTGATGAAAATGCGGCAAAAAGAATCGAAGATGCCGGAATAACAAGCGTCAGGATCAGATCTGTTCTTACATGCAAATCAAGGCACGGAGTATGCGCAAAATGCTATGGAAGAGATCTTTCTCACGGCGGCGCCGTTGAGCTGGGACAGGCTGTCGGAATTCTTGCCGCCCAGTCGATAGGTGAACCGGGAACCCAGCTGACGATGCGCACATTCCACATCGGGGGTACCGCAAGCCGGAGGGTTGAACAGGCGGATATCAGGTCAAGAGTCGATGGAACGATTAAATTTGTTGACCTTCATGTGGTAAGAAATGCGGAAAACCAGTATATTGTAATGAACCGCCGCGGAGGCAAGTTTACGATTGTGAGTGATACCGGCCGTGAGCTTGAAAGCTGTCCTGTTATTTACGGGGCGCACATAACGGTAAAGGACGGCCAGAAGGTGAAAGGGCCTGATCCTGAAGCGGGAAGGCCGGGCGATCTTCTTGCAACCTGGGACCCGTTTACAACCCCCATCATTACAGAGGTGGATGGCACGGTTAAATTCGGGGATATTGTTCCCGGCAAGACAATGAAGGAGAAGGTCGACCCTGTAACCGGAAAGTCGAGCCGGACTATTATTGAATCCAAGGGCGCTGAGGTCAGGCCGAGAATTTCAATAAAAGACAAAGAAGGTAAAACGGCTAAGCTTCCGAAATCGTCAGGGATGGCCCGTTATATTCTTCCGATCGATGCGGTATTAATGGTTGAAGAAGGGGATCAGGTAAAAGCCGGCGATGTAATCGCAAAACTTCCCAGGGCAACCACAAAGACAAAGGATATTACAGGAGGTCTTCCGAGGGTTGCAGAGCTTTTTGAAGTCAGGAAACCCAAAGATATTGCGATCTTGAGCGAAATAGACGGTTATGTATCCATTTCAAAGAGCGCTAAGAAGGGAAAGCAGAAAGTAACCGTAACGCCAGTTGATTTCGGGGAAAAGAAGGAATATCTGATATCGCGCGGCAAACACGTAAATGTTTACGAGGGCGATTATATTAGAGCCGGTGAGCCGATTATAGGAGGCTCAGCCATACCACAGGATATTCTGAACATAAAGGGCGAGGTGGCGCTTGCCCGCTATCTTGTAGATGAAGTTCAGGAGGTTTACCGCCTGCAGGGCGTGCGTATAAACGACAAGCATATCGAAGTCATTGTCCGGCAGATGATGAGGCGTGTCAAGGTTGTCGATGTCGGCGATACGGACTTTATTCTTGAGGAACAGGTCGATCGCGGAAAGTTTGAGGAGATAAACAGGGCTGCTAAGGAAAAAGGCGAAAAACCTGCTATAGCCGAACCCCTTATCCTGGGAATAACAAAGGCATCCTTAAGTACCGACAGCTTTATATCGGCGGCATCATTCCAGGAGACCACCAAGGTTTTAACCGATGCAAGCATTTCCGGAGCTGTGGATTACCTCCGGGGGCTCAAAGAAAATGTTATCATGGGAAGGGTCATACCTGCGGGTTCCGGACTTCCGTTATATGGAAAAACAGAGATATCCCGCTAAGCCGTCGTTCAAAAATAACCGTAACCCCGATAAACGGGATAAGTAAGTTTACGAAACTATTTCCTGCCGCTCTTTTCAGTACCCCCTTGAGGGGTAGAAAAACACAGGAAATAGTTTCTAACTTACTAACATTGAAATGCCGGATGACTGATGCTTTAAGGTAAAGGGGAAATTTTCAAAAAAAGTTTTTTTATCATAAAATTGCTTGACATAAACCGGATATATGTATACAAAACATCTTTTTTGTTAAGATTTTGTGCTTTACGAATTTATAATATTTTTAAGAGGGGAATATGCCTACAATCAACCAGTTAGTAAGAAAAGGAAGGAGCAAGGTTACCAGGAAGATTACCACGCCTGCGCTTAAAGGAGCTCCTCAAAAAAGAGGTGTATGCACGAGGGTATATACATCGACTCCCAAGAAGCCCAACTCTGCTTTGCGTAAAGTGGCAAGAGTAAGGCTTACATCGGGTTCTGAAGTTACAGCATACATTCCGGGAGTAGGACATAATCTTCAGGAACATTCGGTTGTTCTTGTACGCGGCGGACGAGTCAAAGACCTTCCCGGCGTAAGATATCATATTGTTAGGGGCACCCTCGATACGCTTGGAGTCGACGACAGAAGGAAGAGCAGATCAAAGTACGGGGCGAAGAAACCAAAGTGATTCTGCCTCAAATAGTAACTATTCAGCCACAGATTCACACAGATAAACACAGATAGATTTAGATACAAAGAAATAAGTAACTGCCTAGGTGGATAGACTTTAGGCGTTTAGGCTGTAGGTTTTTAGCTAACGGACTACAGCCTAACCCCGATAAACGGGATAGTACCTTCACGAAATAATTTTCTGCCACTCTTTTCAGTACCCCCTTGAGGGGTAGAAACGCGCAGAAAATTATTTCTAAGGTACTAAACAACCTGAGTAGTTGCTGATAATAAAAGAAAAAAATCAGTGGTGATCAGCGCAGATCTGCGGCTGAGTAGTTATCTTATAATTAACAGAAACAAATGGTGTAATATATGCCGAGAAGAAGAGATGTGCCCGAGCGGGTTATTATTCCTGATTCCAAATATGACAACAAGGTTGTCACGAAATTCATTAAAGCGATAATGAAGGACGGGAAAAAGAGCCTTGCAGAGTCTATACTTTATGAAGCATTCGACATTATTGAAAAAAAAGGAAGTGAACCGCCGATCAAGATATTTGAACAGGCGCTCGATAATGTAAAGCCTATGATAGAAGTCAAGTCGAGGCGGGTGGGCGGATCGACATATCAGGTCCCAACAGAAATAAAGCCGGCCCGCAGAACTGCTCTTGGGATAAGATGGATAATAACTTATGCTCATCAGAGGACTGAAAAGAGCATGGCGAACAAGCTGGCGGGAGAAATCATGGATGCCGCCAACAAGAGAGGTTCTTCAATAAAGAAAAAAGAGGATACTCATAAAATGGCAGAGGCGAACAAGGCGTTTGCCCATTTCAGGTGGTAGTATTATAAATTTCATTAAGCTCCTTTTATCAAAAGGGGAGGGTATTGGAGATGGCAAAGAAGAAATTTGAGAGGACGAAGCCGCACGTTA
>CAYVMK010000187.1:0-5114 GCA_964452445.1 uncultured Desulfonema sp.
CACCGGAAAAAAGCTTGAATTTTTCCGCCAGAAGCTCATAGACACGCTGGTCGGCTGCGTTGTTTTTATTGAGGAAATTGACAACCACTACGTCATGCTGCTGCCCGTAACGATGACACCTTCCGATTCGTTGTTCAATCCGCTGGGGATTCCATGGAAGATCATAATTGACCACAATTGAACAGAACTGGAGATTGATACCCTCGGCTGCAGCCTCGGTAGCTATCATGATAACAGCTTCGTCTCTGAAGTAATCCACAATAGCAGCCCTCTTATCTGCTGTTTGTGATCCGGAGATCCTGTCCGTATTCTGATTCTTGATGAGCCATTTCCGGTAAATTTCGCGGGAAAGGGGATCGCCGTTTGTTCCGTTAAATAATACAATTTTATCCTTGAATTCCGTCTGGTCAAGGATGTTGTGGAGATAAGCCTGTGTTCTGCAGGATTCGGTAAAAATAATCGCTTTTTTTCTGCCTCCCAGACGTTCGATTTCTGCAAAACCTTTTTTTAACGCAGTAAGAAGAACCTCTCCTTTTGAATTTTTAGTGATGGAATGAGCAAGCTTCTTAAATACTATCAGGTCATTTATTTCCTTTTTGATATTTTCAATATCTTCAGGAGTGTATTGTTTTTCCTGCTTTTCAAAAAGAGGCGATTCGGCTTCACCTTCTTTTTCTTCTTCATCAATCCACTCGCCCGTCCACTCATCACGGACTTCATCATAAGCTTCAAAGTCCTGTGAAATGACAGATTCTATTTCTTCCTTATTTTCCTGATCGTTTTTAAGTGTCTCAAGCTTTGACGCCAACGCTTCAAGCGTGCCTGCAATTGCAAAGGTTGAAGAAGCAAGGAGCCGCCGCAGGATCAGCGTCATCAATTGGCGCTGGCTTGCCGGAAGGGCATACAGATTACTCCGCTGCAAATAAGACGATACCAGATCGTAAAGTTTTTGTTCATCCGGGGATGGAATAAATTCCTGCGTAATTGCAAGGCGATTTGTAAATTTTATATATTCCAGAACCTGACGGCGAAGCGTTCTTTTGCAGACGGGTTTCAGGCGGTCTTTCAGATCATCAAAGCTATCATCTCCTGTAAGTCGCGAAAACTGATGCTTGTAACTTTGCAGATCTCCGAATGTATAGTCATCAATGATGCTGACAAGACCATACAGCTCAAGGAGTGAGTTCTGCAACGGTGTGGCTGTGAGAAGAATTTTCGGAGCGTGCGCAACAGCTCTTTTAACAGCATTTGCAATTTTATTTGTCGGTTTGTAAACATTGCGCAATCTATGGGCTTCATCAATTACGACCAGATCCCAGTTTACACGGGCAATATATGGTTCTTTAGTCCGAGCAAAATGGTACGAGCATATAATGATTTGTTTCTGTTCAAAAGGATTGAGGTTTCCTTTTTTGATTTCCTGATTAAAGGAAGGGGTTTCAAGAATAATGGAAGATAGAAAAAACTTATCCAGCAGTTCCTGATTCCATTGCTTTCTGAGGTTTGAAGGCACGATGATCAGAATTTTCTTTTTTCTTTCGGCCCACTTTTGAGAAATAACAATCCCGGCTTCTATTGTTTTTCCAAGACCTACTTCATCGGCAAGGATGGCGCCTTTTGAAAGAGGTGATTTGAAAGCGAACAGGGCAGCATCGACCTGATGGGGATTCAGGTCAACCTGGGCATCGAGCAGAGATGAAGCAAGTTTTTGAAGACTGTTTGACGAGCTTCGTTTGGTCAGCTCATATGCAAAATATTTCGCATGATATCCGGTGATGCTCGTCATTTTGCAGTATCCATTAGGAGTAAAAGAAAGCTACAGAGAATATATAGCTGATTCCTCTAGCAAAACAAACGATATTCTGCAATATACTTTAAATGTGCCGTGTTTTTCTTTGATAGCGTGAATGGAGTAGGATAACATTTAACCGGATTACGAAAGGTTGAACGAATTTAAACTTTAAAGAATATAACTGTCAATATTTATTTGATATATTGACAAAGAATGAGGTGGAATGCCGGAACAGTTTTTCTGCAAATACTCTGCAGTGCCGCGGCGGTCAGGAATGGACTATTTGTTACTATTATAATCATGGGAAAAAATTGTCGGCGTTGTATTCTATGACCTCCCTTTTCAGGATATCATAGTAATTCATAATCTGATTTATGTAGTTTACCGCTTCAATGCCCCTGCAGTATCCGTATTTTGTTCTGGAATAATACCTTTGCTCGCTCAAGAGGGGTAGCACCCTTGAAAGAGACGCCCAGTTGTTCGGATTCAGATTCTTTTTAACGGCAAGATCCCTTGCATCCATTATATGGCCCTCGCCTATATTATAGGCCGCAAGAGCTATGAGCAGCCTGTCCAGACCGGATGCCCTGCCATAGGAATTATATAGATTCTTTAAATGCCTGACTCCCGCATAGATGCTCTGTTCAGGGTCATAAATATCCATGAAGCCGAGGGAAAAAGCCGTCTGTTCCGTTATCTGCATGAGCCCGTGCGCGCCCGCATGGCTTTGCGCCAGAGGGTCGAAATGGGATTCCTGATATGCCTGGGCCGCTATCAATCTCCAGTCAAAACCGTATGTTGCGGATGCGTCTTTAATTGTCTGGCTGTACAGAGGAAACCTTATTTGCATCATGGCATAAAAATTATTTATATCAAAGTTGTCGAATGAATCTATACCCGAGTAATGTCTGTTATAAATTTCAGCGAATTTTCCATTTGCTTTTATTGTTTTAAAAAAAGAATTGATGCGGGATGCAAGGGATAGTGCGTTTTGATCAACCGCCCAGGCCAAAGATTCGTATTCGCTTATTGCGCCGGTAACCGTAATCCGCGGATAATATCTTCTGTTAAGGTAGGCTATGTTTGTATAGGCGATGGTGATTTCGATTTCACTCTCGGAGACCTTTCGTATCAATTCTTCAGTCGCGGTATCTTCGTGAAACACTATTTTGAGGTTGATTCCGCGCTCTTTCAGTTTATTTAACTGTTCTTCATAGGGCATCATTTTTCTTACATGAACAGTATGTCCGGCAAGGTCCTCCGGATTTTGTATATCCCGGTTTTTTTTGTTTACGATTATATGCTGCCGGACGCGCATGTAGCCGTCAGAAAAGGCCGCCGTCTTCTTTCTTTCAGGCGATGCGGTCAAGTTTGCTGCAATGAATGCTCCCTTACTGTTCTTTAAAACGGGAATGAGATCTTCCCATTTTTCAATTATCTGCACCTTAAGCTTTACGCCGAGATACTCTGCAAAAGCCTTTGCGAGCTCATACTCGAACCCCATAGGCTGGTCCCTGTAAATATAGAAGCAATGGGCGTTATTCTGGGTAATGAGAGTGATTTCGCCTTTTTTGAGAATATATTTGAGGCTTGTGTTCTCCGAGTTCTTTTCCAGGACGACTAAGACGCAGAAAGATATGAACAGAAAGGTTACTATTTTATTAAAAAGACGCGGATTTCGGCTTATGAATCCTCTTATGGTTGTTTTGACGGACAACTAAAAAGCTCCAAGCCGGCATTCCTTGATTTTTATTTTCAGAGTTTCACAGGCGCAGCTTACTGAGAATCTTTGTATCTTTAATTTTGCGGCAAACTCCCATGCTTTGATGCAAGACAACTTTCCGCTTTCAATAGAATCGTTTATCGAGGCTTTGAGTTCGGCGGAGACATTCTCCGCGGGTTTTACGGTTTTTTTGTCCGGTTTATAACCGAATAATCCGAGCTGGCATTTAACAATCTTAATCTTGAGCTTGTCTGCGGCCTCCCCGATATCTTTTGCCGGGACATTCAATTTCCCTGCTATCTCAAAAGCGACGACGCAGGAGAGTTCATTATCCGTAACACGGTTCAATATTTCCTTATCAAGCAGGCTATTTTTTTCAGTCATGTTATGTATCCTTTCGTATATATAAGGGTTCGAGGGTTCAAGTTGCAGGCAACATCTCGCGCTTGCAGTTTTTTTATTTCTCAACGTTTTTAATTGTGCAGATTGTAATCCATATTACCCCGAAATACAAATCATATGACAAATCCGAGTGCGTTTAGCAAAGGTCCGTGGCGGCGCGCCACTCAACGTACCCGTTACCCCAAGAACAATATGGAATAAATAGTTGCATTCATTAAAGAAATCCTGATGGGTCTGGATGAGTTAGATGAGAACGAGAAGACCGGCTCCGGCAATACGCCAGTTCGTCCGCTGCGCAGGCGTCGCATGCAGCAGACGCGGGTATCCATGCCAGGGGAACCGTTATGGTTCGTCCGTCGAAAAGATCAACACTGATTGCGTCGTCAGTGACGCGCATATCAACAACTCGTTCACCTGCTTTAGGTTCCGAAATAGTCATTCCATTCCTCCAATAATTCATTAACTCAAGGCGACAACCGAGAGCATTAGCATATTTTTGTAATGTGGCAAGTGATGGTGAGTGCTTTCCGCTCCCGGATTCCATGCGTGCTACCGCGGACTGAGTTGTGCCGATGCGTTCGGCAACCTCCGCCTGCGTGATGCGGGCAGTCTTACGCGCCTTCAGGAACTGATCGAGAAGGTTAAACTCCTCATCAAGCCGGACATATTCGGCCTTAACGTCTGCACGATCGAGAGCGCGAGCCTTAAGTTCATTGTGTGTGAGCATTAAAAATCTTGATATTGATTTTATTTCAGGTATATAACTGCTGTCAAGATCATGTTATTTTTTCAAATAAACAGGCTGATTTTAAGCTTTAACATAAAGATAAAGGAGAGACTTCAAGATGGATAATAAAGAATTAATTCGGATGCTAAACAGAGACCTTGCGGACGAACATGCTGCTGTTCTCAGATACATTGTTCATGGCTACCAGGAAGGAGAGGATACTCCAATAGGCGCAAGCCTCCTTTCGCGCGCCAGGGAAGAGATGTGGCATATGCACTGGCTTGGAATGATTATCGGGCAGCTTGGCGGAGAACCGGATATGAAACCGGCTCCCTATCCTTTTGATCCGGCAAACCGCTCAACAATGTTCAAATCCTATATTGATTACGAAAAAAAGCTCATACCTCATTATAAGGAAGAAGCCGGCAGGGTAAATGATCCGCATATCAGGCGGGTTCTTGAAAGGGAGG
>CAYVMK010000188.1:0-5077 GCA_964452445.1 uncultured Desulfonema sp.
AAGTTGCGCTCCGTCTTCCAACCCGGCTTTGTCCATGAAAGGCATGCCCTTGAATGAAACAGTCAGAACAGCCTTTTTTATTTTCTCGATATCAGAAAGTTTCACGTCATAGTGGCCGGGACACTGTCCCGGAGGAAGTATCGCTTCGATGGAATAACGATGCGAAGGCAGAAGCGAGGCGATCATTCCGGACAGGATTGTGTCCGATGTCACGATGACACGAGCGATTTTCGCGGTTCCTTCTTTGGACGTGTTGGAATAGGCTGTTGAAACCCCCAGGAACGCTATTGCCATAATCGCGAGAAATAACTTTGTTTTTATCCGCATTTACCGATCCTCCAGAAAAAACGGAGCGGTTCTCATAAACACCGCTCCTGAATCCAAAAAGCAAGCTTATGAAAAGTCCTGTCGGTGTCGCTGGTTCCATTCAAAACAGATTTCAATACCGTCATGCAAAAAAACGATCTTAATGGAACTTCAAGCTTAATCCGGCAAAGATAGTTATTCCAGGCATACTGTAGCCTTTGGCGTATTCATAATCCTGATTAAAAATATTGTTTATCGCTAAAGAGATTTCCGCATCCTTCAGTCGTAACGGCTGGTAAGTAAAGCGATAGCTTAACCGGGTGTTGAATACCGTCATATCGTCCAGCTTGCTGCTGTCGGTAAGCTCACTGTAATTGAAGCTGCCGCTGCGAGTGCTTGTGCTGGCATACACGTTTCTCATGTGCTGCATATCCATATTGAGCCGGTAGTTCTCCAGGAAGTTCCACTTGGCTCCGGCCTGAAATTGAAAACTGGGAGTATAAGGCATATGGTCACGTTCAATTCCGTTATTGCCGGTGGCTTCGGCTTCCAGCCAGGTGGCGCCGGCAAAGAACTCAAGGTTTTTCAAAGGGGTTGCAGTGCCTGTGAGTTCCAGTCCGCGAATCTCATATTCGCCGATAGGGTCGTTAAATTGGAGTGGGATGGGTCCAAACATATACGCTTGGAAACGGTCTTTCCCCTTGTCACGGAAAACTGTTGCTCCCAAAGAGGCTGTTTTCGGCCAGGTGTGGGTTAAGCCTACTTCATAGTGGTCCACCACTTCCGGCTTTATTTCATTCCAGTACTGACCGGGATTACTTACCGGCGAACTGGTGAGCACCATGTTCATGAGCACGACCGGCGTGGGATAGTTGATACCCCTGGAGTAATTAATATTGAGGTCGGTATGGTCGTAGCCCATCACCAGACCGCCTTGGGCCGCTGATTTATTCTTGAACTCGTCGTGATCGAAATAACGGTAACCTGCCGATGGGGTTGCGTGGAAGCCTTCAGAGCGACCGATTGTCTGACTTATGGCCAGATATGGAGAAAAGAGCGTTGTATCGGGAAAATCCCAGACTCTTTCTGCCCGACCGCCATTGATTCCTGCGTGCGCTTTTCCGTCGTATGTCCGTTGGGTATTTTTCAGTTCGGTCATATCCAGGTCCGCTCCGACCAAAATTTCTCCACCCGGCCAAAGAAGGAGTTTTTCTTTGGCCCGGATTCCGTTGAGCGTAATCTCCTGCCGGGACCAGAGTCCGCCGCTGCCGTTGGCGTAGCGCTTGCCGCTCGCGCTCACCAGTTCCTGCAACAGGTCAAAATCCGTATCATTCCAATAAGCCTTGAGATAACCGTTCAAATGCTCATATTGGTGATTAAGTGTTAATGTTGTGAACAATGTTTCGGTATCGTAGCGTTCTGCCTGGGGCCAGCTCACTCCGTTTGTTGCCGTTGGCGTGGAGTCCGGCATGGGCGACAGGGTTTGACCGTTTACATATTCGGCCAAAAACCTGATGTTCCATATGCTGTTGATCTGGTTACCCATATTGGCGTAGTAGCTTTGCTGCTGGGCACGGGAATGCTCGCGATGACCGTCTGTGGACGTCCAACTCTGGGAAACGTAGCCGTCAAACGGACCATTCTTGACACCGCCGGAAAGGCTCTCACTAAACGTATTGTAACTCCCTCCGTTGAGATTGAGCACGATCTCCTGACCCTCTTCTTTCATGTACTTGGGGAGGATATTGACCAATGCATAACCGCTGCCGAATTGAGACGGCTGCGGGCTCTTGTACACCTCTATCCCCCCGATGGTGGATACGGCCGTTCCGTCGCCCAGCACCTGGCCGAAAAGCGCTCCGTAGCGGGGAACGCCGTCAAACTGAATGGTAAAATCGGAGCTTGGATGGCTGGCGCCCCGGCCGCGGATGTAAAGGCTGTGGCTGGTCTGGCTCCCCATAAGATTCTTGCTCTGAAACATAACCCCCGGCACATCGCGCAGGGCGGACTGGAAGTCGAAAGCATTCTGCTCTTTGATCTGTTCTTCGGTCACCAGATTGTACTGGGTACCGTAACTGGTATTAATCGGAGTCGCCGGATTGCTGTAAGGGGCGCCTATGACGAGGATTTCTTCCAATACCGTTTTCTCTTCCCTTTTTTCTTTCTCATCTGCTACTCCAACCGATACGTTGAATAGCGAGACGATACAAGCAATAAAGCATATCAAAACCTTCCTCATCACACACGGCCAAAGTTTTTTCTCCCTTCCCTTTTCTTTTAAACTGGAAATCATCAGGATCATCGTCTTTGCCGGTCGTTTCATATAAAACCTCCTTAAAGTTCTTTGATCACCCCCTTTCTTGTGATATAAGAAACAAAGGGGCGCGTTGCCTGTTTGGATGCTTCCCTGTGGACGGGGTGTGTTCCTCGTTTGAGCCGACGGTTACGCCCCGTCCCAAAATACAACCTGTCATTAGTTTACTCTTCCCGCTGTTTCCTCCTTTCCGTCACGATACTGAAGTTTGTAATTCCCGACAGTTTTACTTCATCTATAACGTTCACTAACAACCCGACATCTGTCTCGCGGTCCGCCTTTATCCTGAAAAAATCCTTTTTTATATCCGCTGTGGATTCCAGAATAGCCCTTTGCAAGTTATCGATATCAATTCTTTTATCCATGAAATAGATTTCTGCGTTTTTCGTAATAAATATTGTCTTTATCTGATCATCCTGCGCTTCCGCTGTCTTTGATTCCGGGAGCTTTATTTTGATTGCAGGCTCCCGGATAAGATGCGAGGTGAGCATGAAAAACAGAAGCAGAAGAAAAACCACATCAACTAACGGTGCAATATTTACAAAATCATGTTTGTGTCTTCTGCGTTCAAATTCCATTCCTTTTCCTCATATACAAATTCATTGTTATTTCTTTTAAAATAAAAGCGATATCATCCGCCTGCTTTTCAAGATAGTGATGACCTACGTGAATGGGCATGGCAACAAGCAATCCTGCTGCTGTGGTGATGAGGGCTTCCCATATCCCTCCGGCAAGCATGGAGGGACTCACGCTTGTACTGCTTGCGATTACCAAAAAGGCCTTTATCATGCCTGTTACGGTCCCTGTGAGGCCTAACAGAGGCGCTATAGTTGAAATCAATCCAAGCCAGCTCAGCCCCTTCTCTATCTCCCTAACCTGCCGTGTACCGATGACAGACAACTCTTTTTCATTCGCACCGTTTTCGCTTGCCGAAATTAATGGTCCTATGATAGCCGGTTTCGTATTTACAACTTCTTTCAAAGGTCTGCTGATTTCATTCAGGATCTTTTTGTACTGGATGAATTTGTTGAGCAGAATGGCAAGCCCTGCGATTGAGCATACCAGAATAGGGTACATTAAAAATCCGCCTTTTACGAAATAATCGATCATTAACTCCTCCTTAGAATAAATCTGACAGGCAGCAGGGCTCTTGATGCAACAGGTTTGCCGTTCTTCTTCGCCGGAAGGAACGTCGACTTTTTAACAGCGTCGACAGCAGCTTCAGTAAAACCGTATTCTGCGGGTTTCAGCACTTCAACATTCAGGAGATTGCCTCTTTCATCAATAGTGAGCCTCAGAACAACATTGCCTTCCTTGCCGAGTTTTCTGGCAAATGCTGGATATATGGGCATTTCCCTGTGCAGAAACGAAGGACCCGCACCAATCCCCAATTCGGTATTGATCGGTTCCGAGGAACTCTCAACCGGAGCTGATTGAACAGCAGGCGACCGGCTTGGTTCTGCCGGCGCCTCAGCCGAAGGCTGTATGATTTCCTTTATCGGCTCTCCTATTTCACTTTGCTTCTCCTTATGGACCCGGACTTCAACAGGTTTAACGACTTTTTGCACTTTTTCCGGTTCTATTTTCTTTTGGATAACTGGTTTAACAATTTCACGCTGTTTATTTACCGGCATTTGCTGCATATGCACATCTTCAATTGTGACAAACAACTCGATTTTCTGCACAGGGTGTTTCACAATCATTGAAACAGGTATCAGAAAAATCAATACATGGACAAATACTGAAAAAAACAATCCATACTGTCCGTTCATAACCTTTTCATTTCAAAAAAGCGGGTGCGGGTCTGACTCCCGTATCCGATATCCTCCGGAAGGCCGGCTATTTCCATAGGAAAATGCGCTTAATTCTTATCGGTGTGTTCATGGATTTCTTTTTCATGCCCGGGATGCTTATGCTCATGGGAGCCGTGTTTGCCTTTCTCATGCTCATGCACATCTGATGAGCCGTTGTCCGCATGTTCGTGAAGATGTTCATGCGGATGTTCATGTTCGTGCGTATGAGCATGCTCGTGGCTTTCTTTTTTCTCCTCCTGAGCATGCCCATGAGGGTGCTTATGCGAATGCCCATGAAGGTGCGAATGCTTGTGTCCATGTTTTCCACACATAATAATCCTCCTTTCTAAAAAAATCCTTTTTTGTTACAAAATAAAAAAGCTCGGTATAGTCCTCAATTCATGATTTCGTGCCCCATAAACAGAAAAACCACGAGAGGTAAGCATCTATACAATACTTCACCTTCGTGGTTTGATTTTATTAAACTGATTGTAATTAAATTTGGCGGGCTTCTGCCCGCCTTTTAAAATAGTCTCTATCCGTTAATCAATTATCTGTCAAGATAAACTTTCGTTTTCCGCCCACGGTAAATTTGTTCTAATCGTTTGGGGCACAGGCACATGCGTTTTCAGTCATTCGCAAGTAGTCAAAGACCAAGCGTACA
>CAYVMK010000189.1:0-5064 GCA_964452445.1 uncultured Desulfonema sp.
GAACGGATTTGAGATTTTTGGGAAATCCCCAAAAAGCTCATTAAGTGAGCATATTTCGACTTTTTACGAGAGCATCAATAATAAGATGTAAATCCATGCAAAACATATTAGTCAGCGCATGCCTTCTGGGATATATGGTTCGCTATAACGGGCTGGTTATTCCGGCATTAAAAAAGCTGACCGATGCTTTTGAGCCGATAGCAGTTATGATTCCATTCTGCCCGGAAGTTACAGGCGGATTACCTGTGCCGAGGAACCCTGCAGAAATTTCCGGCAAAGACGGATTCGATGTCCTCGATGGGAAAGCAACTGTTAAAAACAAAAGCGGGGAAGATGTCACGCTCTTTTATTTAAACGGTGCCGCAAAAGCTCTTGAAACCGCGATAAAAAACAATATCAAAGCTGCTATCCTAAAAGAAAAGAGCCCTTCATGCGGAAATTCATTCATATATGACGGAAGCTTTGCAGGAATACTCAAACACGGCAAAGGGGTTACATCCGCTCTGTTTGAAAGAAACGGAATTCATGTTTTTAACGAAAAAGAGATTGAAAAAGCCATTAAATTTATAGGATAGGAATTTGCATTTTGGACGCAGCCCGCCCTGGCGCGACGGGTTCATAGAGCCCTCAGGTTGACGAAAGCCAGGTCTGGGCCAGGGATGAACGCAGAAGTCTAGACTGAAGGTAGAAGGGCAATAATCATCATTCATGACACAACAACCTGTCAAAGGTATCCAAACGATCTTGGCTTTGTGTGGTCGCACATGTTTTTCCCTTCAGTCTATCTACCTTCAGCCTTTATGCCTGAATAGTTATGTTTTTTTTCTTGCGGAACGTCATTGTCATTTCCAGGATTTCTGCGCCAAATCTTTTTGCTTTCTTCTCACCCATGCCTTTAATATTCAGCAAGGCCTGCCGGGTGGCCGGAAGTTTATCTGCTATTTCTCTCATGGTACGCCAGGGCAGCAGCCTATGCTCGGGCAGGTCAAGAGATTCTGCTGTCTTGTCTCTCCATGATTTAAGCAGGGCATAGAATTCCGGATGTGCTGAAGCAACGGATTTTTCGGCGGTTTTTGCCATTTTTCTCTCTATCGGCTGTGAAATGGCAGCCTCTGCCCTTGTTTTCAGGAAAGTAGCAAGCATGAAACCTTTTTCGCAGGCTTTCAAGCATTCCTTTTTTACAAAAACCTCTGCCCGAAACCGCTCCAGGGCTTCATTGAGGGATTTGCGAACGGTTTTATTATCGGTTTCAATTTCGCTTTCCAGGAGTACCTGTAAAATACCTGTTTCTATCCTCGGAGCAAAATAGAGACAGGCTTTCATTATTCGTGCCTGCAACGGTATGTTGTTTTCCAGTCCCTGGTTTTCTGAAATAAGCGTATGCACCTGTTTCATAAATTTGTCGGAAACCCCGGCTATTTCAGTTTTTAAAGTATGGTCCATCCGGTTAAATACCTCAATCAGACGGGCGTCAATACGTAAAAGATGTTCCTGCAAAAGTTTCAGCAAATAACCCAGGCGCCGCTGCAAGGGCGAAAAATCGAACAGCTCTATAATCAAAGATTTTTGATAAGCATTTTTCATGGCCTCCAATTGTTCTTTACCGGGAGGATTTTCTTCAATCCGGCGTGTGAAATGTTTTACGGTGTTGTCACTTTTCACCGATTGTTGACTGATTGGCGTGGAGAGCGTCATCCCCTCCAGGGTTTTACACCTGCTCAGGGCCACATACACCTGTCCGTGGGCAAAGGCAGCGCGCGCATCTATGACGGCTTTTTCGAAGGTAAGCCCCTGACTTTTGTGAATGGTTATGGCCCATGCCAGTTTCAGCGGGTACTGGATAAAGGCGCCAATAACCGTTTCCTTGATTTCCTTAGTCTTATCATCTATGGCATAGCGGCAGTTTTGCCATTCCACCCGGCTTACGGATATGGTTTCATCATCAGGACATTTTACATATACAAGGTCTTTATCCATATCCGCTACTGTCCCGATTTTACCGTTATAGTAGAGTTTTAAAGGCGAAATATCGTTTTTTACAAACATCACCTGAGCGCCAACCTTCAGGGCGAGTTCCAGTTCGGTGGGATAGGCCATTTCAGGGAATTCGCCGTTTACGCCGGCTTTAAATATCCTGACTTTGCCTTTTAAGGCATTAAGTCTTGAAACATTTTTTTCCTGTGCCTGGAAGTTGTGGGTGGTCAAAGTAATGTAACCTTCCTGGTCGTGAGGCGAAAATCCCGGCACATACCTGCGGTTCAACTCTTTAAGGGTGTTTTCATCCAGGTGATTATCCCGCACACTGTTTAAAAGGCGGATAAAAGCCTCGTCCTGCTGCCGGTAAATGTTTTTCAGTTCAATGCTTACATGCTCGGTTTTTTGGAGCGCCCGACTGCTGAAAAAAAATACTGAATCGTAATAATTCTTCAGGATATCCCATTCATCTTCTTTTACAACCGGGGCCAATTGCTGCAAATCGCCAATCATAAGCAACTGAACCCCGCCAAAAGGCTTGTAGCGGTCGCGGTAGCGTCGCAGCGCCGTATCAATGGCATCCAGCAGGTCCGCCCTTACCATACTGATTTCGTCAATTACCAGCAGATCTAAACTTTTGATGATGTTGATTTTTTCCCGGCTAAAGCGGGCAAACCTTACGGCCGGGGCTCTTGCTCCCTCTCCCACTGACATGGAATGCTCCTGCGCATCAGAAGGAAGCTGCGGTCCAAAAGGCAATTGAAAAAAGGAATGTATGGTTACCCCGCCTGCATTGATGGCTGCCACACCGGTTGGGGCCAGCACCACCATGCGCTTGGCCGACTCCCTTTTGAGATTGCGCAAAAAGGTGGTCTTGCCCGTGCCTGCCCTTCCTGTAAGAAAAACATTACAGCCTGAATACTGCACAAAATCATACGCCAACTTCAACTGTGGGTTACCGGAAAAATCCATTCAAATCCTCCTGCATCCAGGGCCGGTCAGTTCGAACTCCTCGTATCTCTTGCGGCCATAAAGAGCGCGGCCGATGTGCCGGTCGGATGTATGCAGAATCTTCATGTTTGTCCTTTGGTGTTAGCAACGATGATATAAACTGATAGAATGTAAATTCTCCACCTGTATTACTTCAAAAAGGCTCTGAATGCGGATAAGAAGATTTTTTCATCCGCCGCGGCATCAAATTCCATCAGCCATGTCTCGATGTACCGGGTATCGATGTCCTGGTTTTTCAGCAGTATGATTCGCACATCTTCCATATCTCTGGGACGCCCGGCGAAAATTTTGTGGATGATCAGGTCTTCCACTCTCGCGAAAGAGATATCCTGTCCAAGTATCCTTATATGGTTTGCCCTGTTGATAGCTTGTGATTCGTAAGGTGTGAATGAAAAGATGAAGTCCACCCTGATTCCCGTCGATTCGTCTATAGCGGGAAGAACCATGGTTTGTTTCACAAATGCCGCGACGTCTTCGGGGAGAGATCTGAGGGGGATCTTTTTAATCGTCCGGAGAAGCGCGTCGAGATGGTCAATGCCGACACCGAGGGTAATGTCGATATCCCTGGTCAAGCGCGGTTCCCCGTAAAGAAGAACGGCCTGTCCGCCGATGATCATGTAAGGCAGGTTGCTTTCGCTCAGCGTTGCGCCCAATCGGGCAAGGATTTTGTCAAACATGAATTCAGTATCCCCGCAATCCGGACATCCACGTCAATGCCTTCCCATGGGTCTGAGGGAGGCAGAACGCCAAGGACAACTCCTTCATTCCACATCGCAGTTAAAAGCTGAAGGGAATGCTCTGCAGATCTCATCGTTTCGTTTCTGATGAGATCGTCTTCGAATTTTCTCAATATGGATGCTTTTTTTATCATATTCCTATCTATACCACAGTTCTTCAGACTTTGCCATCGATGGGTCCTTTTTATAGTGACTCATTTTGAATCTTTATTCCCCACTATCCTCCGGGGAGCTGTCGCCGGCAAGCTCTCTTTCGATCTGATCAAGCGGTGGGAGAATGGCAGAAATAGAAGCCTTCAGGCCTGAGATGTCCCGTTCGACGATTTGCCAGACCTCTGCAACGCTCACACCTTCGTACTGATGGATCAGAACATCGCGGAAACCCGCAAGCGCCCTCCACGGAATAGATGGGTGTTTTTCACGGTACTCTTCAGGAATGCGTTTGGCCGCTTTACCGATCACCTCAAAATTTCTGATGACGGCATCCTGGGTGAGTGGATCGGAAAAAAAAGCGTTCTTTCCACTGGCAGTATACTGGATGATTCTATCGATCCGCTCGAGTATCTGTACCAGGTAAACACGGGGATCTTTCGTCATAACGGCTTAGCCTCCTTGAGAATCTTCCGTCGCAGCAGCCAGTAAAGACCGTCTTCAGAAACGACGTCCACCTTCCGCCCAAGAATATCCTGAAGATCCGCGATAAGAGCGCTAATATCGAGGAGGCTGCGTCCATCTTCCATTTTTACCAAAAAGTCCACGTCGCTTTCCGGCCCTGCTTCCCCTCTGGCGGCAGAACCGAAAATCCTGACATTTTTTGCCCCGTGCTGTGAAGCCAGAAGCAGGATATCGTTGCGTTTCAGTTTTAGACTTTTCTCTAATTTCATACGCCGTACCTCCTTTTGCCTTTATCCTTTAACCTTTATCCTTGTTTCTTCCATTTCCGGGAAAAGAGATAAATGTAAACTGCCTTCCCATGGGTCTGAAGGAGGCAGGACGCCAAGGACAACCACTTCATTCCACATCGCTGTTACAAGCTGAAGAGACTGCTCTGCAGATTTCATCGTTTCGCTTCTGATGAGGTCATTTTCGAATTTTCTCAATATGGATGCGTTCTTTATCATCGTTTAATCTATACCACAGATATCCAGACTTTGCCACAGATGAGTTTTTTTAGGGCAGGGTGTTTTTGTTCAGTCCTATCTATCAAATAACATCGCGTGCTTAAAGAAAGTTCTGAACAAACGCCTCCGGATCAGGTATATGACCAACCATGTGACACTTTATTCCGGGGGTAACCGTGTTGAACCTTTCACAAGTCCTTGTACGGCCCGTCCGTCCGTCT
>CAYVMK010000190.1:0-5058 GCA_964452445.1 uncultured Desulfonema sp.
CGTATGATATTTTTACGCAGGCCTGAATTAACGCTCATTTCAGCCTCAAGATCTGTTGCCGTATCGCAGGCCATTTGCCAATAGCTATTTGTTGCATACATTTCAACTGCTGCGGGTAACATCTTTTTTGACAGATAATATTTTGCGGCTTTTTCAATAAAGAGATCCGATTCTGCCGATTCGGTCTCGACCATGTACATTTGAGCAAAAATCCGGCATGCAGACGGATCGATAAGCAGCTCATCATTCGAATCGTTTATTCTTACAAGATATGGATTGGAAAGGGTGTAACCGGTTATTTTAGACGCAAAATCAGGGAGTCCGTAATATTCAATAAGAAATTCAAGAGAAGGAACAGGCATTAATGCCGCCGATAATAATGCTTTGCGGAAAAGCGCGGGAAGATGCTCTATCAATGCGTTTATTATCTGCAACTGGCTGCTTTTTGTGGCCTGCAGCGCCGTATTTGTCTGCGACAGCCTTCGGCAAAGCAGCCTTGACAATGTATAGGATATGGTATTTTTTTCGGAAAGTATTTTTTGCTGAAAAAGTTCGGTCCCTATTTTAAAAAGAGTAAGGTCAGTCAATGCCCGCGCAAAGGCTGTCCGCGGTTCTCCTGTGAGCAGGGCCATTTCACCGAAACACTCGCCGTCCCGAAGTAAAGCCAAAACATTGATATTGTTTCCCCCTGTTTGAGTGTAAATTTCAACTTTTCCGCTCTGAATGACATACATTCCGTCGCTTTCATCTCCCTGCCTGAAGAGAATGCTTCCGGCTGAAAAATTGCTTCTTTCCATGAGGCCAAGAAGGCGCGCCTGATCGAGGGCTGAAAGCCCCTCAAAAATTTCGATGTTGCGCACAGACACGTGATATTCCTTCCTTTCATCGGAAAAAAGAAGCAGCCGGATATTTTATCAGCCGGCTGCTTCTTGTAATAAAAATACGGCAAATGTTCTGATTTTGCAGTTTACTTTGCTTTTTGAGGCTTTACAATCGGGCTTGCCACAGCATTGCTGTCTGCCGGATTACTCTTCAGGCCGTCCTTATCTTCCGCGATGATCCTGTACCCGTAGCTTCTTTCAGGTTTTAACGCAAAGTCCTTGTAGCTCGTCTGGCCTGGATTCATCTCCTGCAAATTAGACCATGACCCGCTGTTTTCGTTTCTGTAAACGTAATTTGATTTTATATCGGTTTCAGGGTTCTTCTCCCAGCTTATGAGAATATGATCCGTTCCTGCCGATGCAGACAACCCTTTGACGGCTGCAGGTCTCGGCTTTGTTGATGCCTGTGCATGGGCGCTCAGTTTCCCTTCCGCATCGAAAAGGTTGAAGCTTGTTATAGCGTAAAAATAATTTCTTCCGTCATCAAGAGGGGTGAAAGCTTCACCTTTATCAAGATAAGTGTTTGACTTGTATTCTCTTATGGTTGCAATTTTTTTCATATTGCTGTTGTCGGGACCTCTGTAAATATTGTAGCCGCCGACATCCGGGTCTTCCAGAGGAGTCCATGATATTTTGACTGATTTGACAAGGCCGCCCTGGGCCTGCAAATCAGCCGGAAAAACCGGAAGATCTTTTGTCTTTGCTTTCACTTCATTTGACGGGCCTGTTTCCTTTTTATCGTCGTAGGCGGTGAGGTAGTACAGGTATTGCCGTCCGTCAGACAGCTCTTTTTCGTCCGTAATATTTATTTTTGATGCGCCTGAAATACCTGCAACTTTTTCCCATCCCGTATTTTCGGTTTTTCTGTACAGATAATAACCGGCAACGTTATCAACCGGTTTCCAGTAGAGAATCGCCTTTCTTAAGAGATCATCCTTATCAAGAGACAACACCGGATTTCTTATGGTTTCAACCGGCACAGGATCCGAGAGAGGGCTTTCCGCGTTCTTATCATCTATACTTGAAAGCGCGTATGTATAGGTTGTGCCGTCTTTTAAATCGCTTTCATCAAAAACCGTAAAGCCGATATCAAACTGAGACGTGTTTTTCGAATCGATCACGCCTATATGCTGCCAGTCATCAGGGCCTTTCTGCCTGTAGATTTTATATGTTGCTATGTTGAATTTATCCTGTTCATTCTTTAAGGATGGGACGAACTTGATTTCAACCCTTTTAACATATCCTTTCCCGCTCATAACCAAAGGAGGATACGGTATTTTCTGCCCCACATTTTCAATCTGCGCAATATGGGAGCTTTTTACCTCCGGTTCGATTCCTGATATTATTCCAATGCTGTAGTAATATGACCGTCCTTTTTTGACGGTGGTGTCTTCGAAAAAACTGTCTGCTGTTTTACCCACGAACTGGTAAGGTCCATCCTTATTATTTTCCGAGCGATAGACATGATAGTATATCGATGGTTTTTGTGCGCTTGTTTTCCACGACAGGCCAACCGCATCGCCTTCAATTTTTGCATTGAGGTAATCGATATCTATTGATGGAAGGGATTGCGCCTGACCGGCTGAGCCGTATGCGCCGCTTTTCCAGTTTGAAAGGATAGCGCTTAACTCTTTGGTAATTTCGGGAACTTTTTGAAGTATGGAATCGCGGTCGTGGAAAATAATATCCCAGTTTTTTAAAATCTTTTTGTTTTGAATATCCATGAGGCTAAGCCGGGTTATTATTCCCGCTCCCTTTTTGGTTACTTCCCCGAAAAGAACAAAATTTATTTCAAGCGCTTTTCCGGCTGTCAACATAGATTCATTGGAGTTATCCTGAACAAGCTCTGAGTTGAAGAGCATCTCTTCGATTTCCCTTCTTGGCATCAGATCAATAGTCTTGTCGCTTTCAATGGATGAAATAAGAGCATGCAGAATTTCCACGTTATAGCCCATAGCCTCAATATTGGTGGCCTTGAGGTTGAATATGGCCAGAGGGTTTTTCTGGGCATAGACATACGGAGATGCCATACAAAATAAAAGAACCGCCAGCGTCGGCAAGAAACAGAATTTTTTCATCAGCATCATGTGGTCCTTTTTTCCCCTCCTTAGCGATCTTCGCGGCCTTCGTGGCGAAAATCGGACTTTTTACGAAGCCGTCAATTTTCTTTATAGTTGCGGAAAATATCCTCAAGATACTCCATTGCTTTTTTGGTTAAAGGGGACCCCGAAATCATTTTCATTCTTTCATCAAAAATGGCATCAACGAAACTATCGGCAGACTGAAGCTTTTCCCGTCGCTTTAAGTACTGCTCACCGGCTTGAAAATAGGTTTTTTCAAGATTGTTTAAGGGTTTTAAAGCCTCCCTTCCGAGTTCCGCAATTACTTCATTTGTCATTTTCTGAAGAAGTTCGGTATCTGTTGAAATTACGAGGGGGTCGAATTTGACACCTGCTTCAGGAAGGCCTGCGCTGGTGTCATCTTCAACCACTTCTTTGCGTTCTATGGTTCTGACCTGTATGTTTTCTCCTGTTTTGACATCAACAATCCGGAATGAGAGCTGCACGAAGCCAACCTTCTTATGGTTGGAAACAATGTAATCTTTCTCCACATATCTGGGAGTGGTAATCTTGGCCGCAGGCGCCGTAGCAAGAATACCGGGAGGGGCATTCGGGTTTTTTGCAATCCAGTTCAGATATTCGATATTGTCCTGAATTTCGGTTCCTACCTGGTATCTCACTGTCTTTGTGCCTTGGGAAACGGAGGTTTCTACCTGGTATAAAAGAACACTTCCCATGACGGCAACATCTATGCCGTATACGCGCCCCATCTCTTTTGCAGTCTGTTCGGAAACAACACCGATTTGTCCGAGTTTCATTTCCTCCAGGATCGATTTTAAATTTTCCCTTTCGAGAATTTTGATGTCGCCGCTGGCATTTTTGAACAGGCAGGTTATGAGGTTATTGGCAACTATGATGCCTGAATCTTTATTTCCGGAAGGGCTGGAAAAGTCAAAAACGGCTATCGATTTCTGCGCCCTTTGTCTTACCTTGTCTTCCATGGCAAGATTATTGGAAAAAATTTCCGGATAATCAGGGTCTATGCTTTTCAGTTTATTATACCAGAACCAGGCGACGCCATATTTTTTCTGGTCCTTGAACTTGGCTGCGGCTGAGCTTGCCTGGGAAGCAAGCTCATTGCGAAGACTCCTAAACTCTGAATTGTTCGGGTCTGCCCCGTTTTTCAATGCTGTGTCGTAGCTTTCAAAAGCCTTGAAAAGCCACCCATCAGACAGCTGGCTCTTGGCGGTTTGGATGTAGTGCGAGCCCAGTTTTTGTGAAAGTGTTGCAATAAGCGGTTTTAAGGTTTGATCTCCCGGAGAATACTCAAGAGCTTTGTTATATGCCTTCAGCGCCCCGACCCAATCCTGAGCTTCAGCGGCTTTCTTGCCCTGCTCAATAAAATAATTTTTATTATCTCTTTCTTTTACAAGGCCAAGGAGGTCTATCGAAGGCTTGTGATCCGGCTTCAGGAAAATGGCATCATTAAGGTTTTTGGATGCGCCGCTTAAATCATCCTTATCAAAGAGAGCCTTAGCCTGATTGTAAAGAGTCCGTGAACCATTGACGGATGTCTGGGCTAAAAGCTGTGATGAATCTTCATAATTGGGGAATATGCTTTGAATCTGCTGGAGGCTGGAATATGCCTTAAGCCATTCTTCTGCTGAGATGGAAATCTTTGCCTGTTCATAGAGATTTTTTGTTTCCGAAAGAAGCGAATTTTCATGTTTATCAAGCTCCTCGGAAAGTTTTCTAACGGATGGATGGTTAGCGTCAATCTCTTTTGCTTTCGACAGTTTGGCTTTAGCGGAATTTAAAGCCGTTATTGTAACAGGAGATTGAGCGCTGATGGCCTTTGAACCCTGTGATATATAGTCGGATATAAGAGTGTCTTTCAGTTCGGACAGGGCTTTTTGATACTCAACATTGTTTGGTTCGTCTGCAATAGCCTGTTCGAGGTAAGCAATTGCATCGGTGTGCTTGCCTGCTTTGCTGAGTTTCATGCCGGTTTCAAACTGCTGCTGCCCTGCGGCGCATGAAAACAGAAAAGCCGCAAGTAAAAAAATTAATCCTGAGTTTATCTGCCTTCTTGTCATATCCTTCCTCCGATAGCTTAT
>CAYVMK010000191.1:0-371 GCA_964452445.1 uncultured Desulfonema sp.
GGTGTGGGTCAGTTTGTTGATGTATCCTGTATGGAAGCAGTGGGCATGGCCCTTGAAAACGCCGCCCAGTATTGGGACCTTGAAGGCACAATCAGAAGAGGCCTTGGAACAAGTGCAGGAGGAGGAATTATACATCCCTGCAAAGACGGCTACATTGTTGTTGTTGCAATCATGGGCAAAAACAAGGTGATGTGGGATCCTTTTGTTAAGTGGATGAAGGATGAAAATGTTGAAGATTGGGAAGAATTTGATCAACCAAAATGGATAGAACCCTCTTACCGTGAATCCAAAGAAGGGTATGAGACATTCTGTCGTATTTTCGAAAAATACAGTATGCAACATGATAAACTCTACCTCTATGAAAGGGGACA
>CAYVMK010000191.1:381-5037 GCA_964452445.1 uncultured Desulfonema sp.
AGGCTGCAAGGGTTGCAGTTTCGCCTTTGAGCAATGGAAAAGATCTGATAGAAAATCCTCAGCTGAAGTTTCTTGATTTCTGGCAGACATTGCGGCATGACAGCCTGGACGCGGAAATTACCTATCCGGGAGCCCCATACGAACTTGGCAGCCTGGGCTGGAGGCTTGGGAATCCTGCGCCATCCTTTGGTCAACACACGGCGGAGATTCTTTCAGGGCTTGGGTATAGCAAAGAGGAGATTGGGGAACTGTCAAGAATGGAGGTCGTTTATGTCCGATAAATGGATGAAGGCCCTTAAAGGGATTGTTGTCTGCGATTTTTCCTGGGTGGGCGCCGGCCCCATAACGACAAACATCCTCGGTCAGTACGGTGCCGATGTTATTAAAATTGAAAGTAAAACACGACCGGATATCCTCAGGCTTGGACCTCCTTTTAAGGACGGTATAGGCAAGGGAATGGAGAGGAGCGGGTATTTTGCCAATCGAAACCCGAATAAACGTGGAATCGCGCTTAATATGCAACAACCAAAGGCGCGTGATGTGGCTGTTCGACTGATTGAGAAAAGCGATATTATCATCAACAACTTTCGTGTAGGACAGATGGAAAAGTGGGGTCTCGGCTGGGAGGATGTACAAAAGATCAATCCCAGGATAATTTACGTCACCATGAGCCTTCAGGGTACTGAAGGGCCCCACAAATCCTACATGGGCTATGGGGTCAACCTGAATTCCCTGTGCGGTCTTACGGAACGGGCGGCGTTTAAGGGAGAGAAGGCCTTTGGGACCGGTACGAACTATACTGACCACGTCATGGTCCCGACCCATACATTGTTCGGCATTCTTGCAGCACTCTTGCACAGAGAAAAAACGGGAAAGGGCCAGACAGTGGCCATATCCCAACTGGCTTCCGCCATCAGCATGAAACCAACCGATGCTATGGCCTATGCCGCTAACGGCGATATATTGGGCCGGGAGGGATATGGCGATCCGGATGCTGCTCCTCACGGCGTATTTGCTACCACAGGATACAGAAAGTGGATTGCTATAGCAGTTTTTTCCGATGAGGAATGGCAGTCATTTAAACGAGTCATGGGAAAACCCTCGTGGGCGGAAGACAAAAAATTTGCTTCCTTGGCTCTGCGCAGAGAAAACGAGCAGGATCTGAACGAACGTATTGAGGATTGGACAAAGTGGCAGGACGGCCATGAGCTGATGGACTGTTTTGTGAAGGCCGGTATCCGCGCCGGAGTTGTGAACGACGCAAGAGGAGCAGTTGAAAATAAGCACTTAATTCAACGTAAGTTCTGGTCATATCTTGATCATCCCGAGGTCGGCATCACGCTTTATAACAGAGGGCCTTTTACGATGTCAAAAACGCCTCCCCAGATGCGGACGGCTGCGCCATTGATGGGACAGCATACACGTGAAATTTTGACGACACTTCTGGGATATTCCGATGATGAAGTGACGAAGCTTATTGATGAAGAAGTTTTAACTTAAATTGTAAGTTTCTAGATTTTTCTAGACGGAGGACTTGAATGGATTTTTCAATACCAGAAGAATATATGATGTTAAAAGAAGCGATGCGGGAATTCGTTCAACGGGAGCTTATGCCTCTTGAAAAGCTCGTACTTGAACGGGATCTCAGTCTGTGGACTGAACCAGGGCCGGCCCTTCCCGAGGAAATCAAAAAGGATCTTTTAAAAAAGACCAAAGATCTGGGTTTCTGGGGGCTGGAGGTTGAAGAAAAATACGGGGGTCAAGGCCTTGGAATGTTGGCAAAGACCCTGGTCGTGGAAGAAATGTCCAAATGTATAGTGGGCTTTTCACCGCATTGCTTCGCACTTCCCCCAGATGCGCCTAATTTGTACTACTTGAATGACTGCTGCAACGAAAAACAGAGGGAAAAATTTTTCCTTCCTTATTGCAATGACGAAATGGATTCGGCCATGGTCGTAACCGAACCGGATGCGGGCTCGGATGTCAGTGGTCTGAAAACAAAGGCGGTGAAAAAAGGAGACAAATGGATCCTAAACGGGGCAAAGACCTTTATCAGTAAGATAGACTATCCAAAGGTCTTTTTTATTGTCATTGCCGTGACTGATCCCAAGGCCGCCACCAAGGATAGATTTACTGCATTTCTTATAGACAGGGACCATCCCGGCATCCGGATCGGCAGGGAAATGCCGATGATAGGCCCAATGCCGGTATGGGATGTATTTTTTGAAGATGTGGAAGTAGATGACGATGATGTTCTCGGGGAAGTGGGAAAGGCCTTTATTCCGCTTCAAAACCGATTCGGAGTCCGCAGGATTGAGCTGGCATCCCATTGTACGGGCATGGCTGAGCGGCTTATTCAGATGATGATTGATCAGGCGAATAACCGGATTACCTTTGGAAAGCCCTTGGCTGAACGTCAGAGTGTGCAGAACTGGATTGCCGACTCGACCATGGAGCTTGAACAGGCCAGATGGCTGCTTTACTACACAGCATGGAAGTCTGATCAGGGATACAAAGACCTGCGCGTCGAGGGGGCTTCAATCAAGGTAATTGCAACAGAGATGCTGACACGTATAGCCGACAGGGCCATCCAGATACATGGCGGTCTGGGATGTTCCAGAGAAATGGGCATCGAATACGTGGCGCGGCTGGTAAGGGTATGGCGAATACTGGAAGGGCCTTCAGAGATACACAGATGGTTGACGGCGCGGCAGATATTACAGTCAAAGAAGGTTTATAATCCGTTTATTGTATCAAAAGAAGACTAGAATCAATAATTGGAGGATCTGAAAATGGGAGTCGATTTTGTAAAAGAAGGTCACATAGCCTATGTAACACTCAACCGGCCTGAAGCCATGAACGCCATGGATCCGGCAGGATTTGATAAACTCAAACAGCTATGGACAGAAATAAAGCATGATAAAGACATATGGGTTTCGGTTTTGACAGGCGCTGGAGAGAAGGCGTTTTCCACGGGCACGGATATGAAAAATACGCCGCCGCCGACGGAGTGCATGGCCTCTACTTTCCTCAATGATGAGCAAAACATAACCGCGTACATGAAAATGTATAAACCAATAATCGCTGCGATTAACGGCTACGCTGTGGGAGGCGGACTTGAAATGGCGCTGGCCTGTGATATGCGAATCGCATCCGAGAAAGCAGAGTTTGGTTTGACCGAGGTGAAAGTGGCCAGTGTCGCCGCCTTAAACGGCACCCAGTGCCTGCCCAGGGCGATTCCCCAGGCCGTTGCCATGAAGATGCTGCTTACCGGAGAGCGCATTGATGCGAAGGAAGCGTTACGTGTAGGCCTTGTAAGTGATGTCGTCGCACCTGGTGAGTTGATGAATCTGGCTAAAAAATACGCGGAAAAGATCGCTTCGAATGCGCCCCTTTCCATAAAGGCGGCCAAGGCGGCGGTTATGATGGGGATGGATATGCCCTTGGACCATGCGATTAATATGTCATGGCTTTTATGGGGAGTCCTGAGAGACACGGAAGACAGGAAAGAAGGGTTTAAGGCCTTTGGAGAAAAGAGGGCGCCTCAGTGGCAGGGTAAATAAGCGCCTGGCGCCTACCTTAATGTCTCTCTTTAAGCGGATGGATTACGAAAGCGGGGGTTTTATCCCCCGCTTTGAATTATAAGGAGTAGTATATGCATATTGCAGTTCTTGCTAAGGCGGTGCCGGATTACGAGGTGCCGGCAGGGGATTTTGAACTGGTCAATAATCGGGCGCACGAAAGATATACCCGAATGATCGGACTCTATGATGAGAACGCCATTGAAGTGGGCATTCAGTTAAAGGAGAAACTTTCATGCCAGGTAACCGTTATTTCTTACGGTGATGAGAAAGACATTACCGTGCTGAGGAAGGCGGTTGCCATGGGAGGCGACAGCCTCATGTTGGTCACGGGCAGTTCCGATGACCCCTATGTCATTGCCGCAAACCTTAAGATGGCCATAGAAAAATTGGGAGACGTCGACCTTGTGCTGGCCGGAAGGCAGTCCGCGGATATGGACAGAGGGGTAGTGCCCGGGATTTTGGCGGGAATGCTGGATTATTATTTTGTCCCCCAAATCAGTCAGGTAGATGGTAAAGATGGTCAGTGGAATGTAAGTCAAATCACTGAAACAGGCTCCAGACAAATGCAGTTTAAGGGCAAGGCGGTTCTTTCCATTACCGATGATACGACCAATGTGCCCAGGATACCTCCGGTGCGAGGGATATTGGCTGCAAAGAAAAAACCTGTTGATAAGATTGCCCCGATAGATTCGGCCTTGATGCCCGCCAGTGAGATATCGGTGATGATCCCCAAAATGGAATCCACCTGCGAGATTATTTCAGCTGAGGACGTTAATCAGGCTGCTAGGACGTTATTGAAAAGGTTGAAAGAGGAGCGTTATCTATGAAAACTCTGATTATAGAAGTCATTGATCCGAACAGGTTGGGGGAGTTGGTCACGGTGAGCAAGATCTTTTGCGACACTCCCGATCTCGTCGCTATCGGAAAAGGGGATATTCCGGGCCGTTTTGAATCGGTCTATCAGACAGAGGAACGGATAGCGGCCAATTTAGTGCCTTCCCTGGTAGACTTGATAAAGGCTCAGGGCTATGAGGTCATCCTTCTAAGCGCCACTACAGAGGGAAGCGGCCTG
>CAYVMK010000192.1:0-5032 GCA_964452445.1 uncultured Desulfonema sp.
CGTCTTCTCCGCAGCTTTTTTTCTTGCCGCTGGTTTCATTTTTTCTCTCAGTATAGAGTATGGTTTGCTCATAATGCGCCCCCTTGTTCCATGCCATAGAAGGAATATAACCTCCATGGAATATCAAGTCAATGGTTTTCAATATTTTTTGAAATAGAGTAGAGTGATAAAAATTTATATGCTAAAGCAGAATACCGGAATACGGATATGGTAATTCATCGGGCTTAAAATACAGCTTGCCGGGTATCGAAGAGATAGACGCTGAGCTGAGCTGGGAATAAGGCAAATAATAGTATTAAGAGCTGCTAAATCACAGGCTCGATATTAAAAAACATTAAAAAATTAACGGAATATATCATATGCCAAAAAAGAAAAGCCAATTGGAACAAATCGCGGATCTATCCTGGGATAAACTCAACAAATGGGCCGGGAGCAAAATTGTCTCTCGCGGCCGAAGTTATCAGCATCAGGGCCGGGTATCAAGCCTGGCCGTAACCAACGATGACGCTCTGATAGCGTGGGTGGACGGGTCGGAACAATATGCCGTTAGAGTCGCCATGGGAGACGGCGGCCTGCCGGATTCGGTTTGTACGTGTCCATATCAATTCGGCTGTAAACATGCGGTAGCCGTGGTACTCGAATATATGGAACGGATTGAGAGCAATCAAAAAATTCCCAAAGCAAAACAGAGAGATGAGCGTCTTGAACTTTTAAAAGACGGGGAAGGCTGGGATGAGGATGATGGCGATGACAATGATGATCATGCTTTGCCTGAATCGGTCAAAAAAGATATCGATGCGTTTTTACAGCAAAAGACAAAAAAACAGCTCGTTGAACTTTTTATTGAGATCGCCGCACAATATCCGGAAATCGGCGGAGAACTGTCTGCCCGGCTGCAGGTTAACGCTGGAAATCCATCTGTTCTTGTTTCAAAAATCCGCAAGGAAATCGATGAAATCAGCTCAGAACCCGGCTGGCAAAATCACTGGAAGGGCCAAGGGTTTACGCCGGACTATTCCGGTATTCGCAAAAAAATGGAGACGCTGCTGGCGGCCGGTTGCGCGGATGATGTGCTTATCCTTGGGAAAGAATTAATGACCGCCGGAATTCAACAGGTTGAACAGAGCAATGATGAGGGTGAGACCGCCGATGAAATCAGCGCGTGTATGCCGGTTATCGTTAAGGCGCTGGATAAGTCGTCATGGGAGAATGTGGACAAGATGGCCTGGGCTTTGGAGGCCGTAATGGAAGACGACTATTGTCTTTTCGAAGCATTGGCGGAATATCTTCACCGAACGCATGCAAAACCGGACTGGAATAAACTGGCGGATCGATTACTGGAAAGTCTGAAATCACTCAAACACCCCGGGAAAAATGATGGTTTCAGCGTCAGTTACCAGAGGAACAAACTCACAGACTGGATCATATACGCACTTGAAGGCGCCGGTCGCACTGATGAAATAATCCCGCTTTGCGAAGCCGAGGCAAAACTGACAAACAGTTACGTGCGCCTGGTGAAACTGTTGATGGCAGACGATCGGATTGAAGATGCCGAACGCTGGATTCATGAAGGGATCCGAGCGCTTGGGCAAAACTTGCCGGGGATTTCCAGCGAACTTCGCGGCAAGCTTCTGGAAATTCGTACTCATCAGAAGAACTGGCCCGCGGTTGCGGCCATGCGGGCAGATGAATTCATCCGGCAGCCCACGGTTCGAGCATATACAGAGTGCCGACATGCCGCTGAAAAGGTGAAGTTATGGACGAGGGTGCGGGAATGTCTTATGAACCATCTTGAAACAGGCGCACTGCCTTGGGATCAAAAAGATTGGCCTCTGCCCGGGTCTGATTTAAAGCTTTCAGATGACCGCCGGCGAATAAGTTTCCCTATGATCGACGAACTGATCAATATCGCCATCCATGAGAAAAAGCCGGAAGAGATACTGCGATGGTATGATCAGCGGCCAAGGCAGTCGTACGGCTGGTATGGCCTAAATGAAGACAACATTGCCGTTGCCATTCAAGGCCACGCGCCGGATCGAGCTGTTTCCATCTGGAAAAAAATGGTGGAAAATCTGATTGCACAGGTCAAACCCAGCGCATATGAATCGGCGGTGGAATACCTGCTAAAGATCCGTAAAATCCGGGACGAACAATCAAAAAATATGGAATGGGAACGATATTTGAAGGACCTTAAAGAAAAGCATATTCGCAAACGCCGGTTAATAGAAATTTTGGAGGGGCTGGAAAGAAAGCCGATCATCAAAAGCAAGCGGTAATTTTGAGACTTAAGGGCGTGTGCCGGAGAGCACTGCTATAGTTCCGAACATGAAACGCTTTATCCTTATATCATAAAGACCGGCATCTCTCATTATAAGAGACAGTTGCTCAGGCGTTTTGAAACTTTCAGTGCTTGAGGTAAGATAGCGGTAGGCATCCCTGTTGCCGGCAAAAATGAGCCCGAGAGCGGGGATGATAAATTTCAGGTAAAGAAGGATAAAAGGACGCAGGATGTTTTGCGGGGGAGGGGAAGTTTCAAGGCATACGACTTTCCCGCCGGTTTTCACGGTCCGCGCTTGCTCCATAAAGGCTTGGCGGACATCCGTGACGTTTCTTATCAGATAGCCTGATGTTACGGCGTCAAAAACCGAATCAGGAAACGGGAGGTTCAGGGCATCGACGCAGCACCATGAAATTCCATTTACCTCATTTTTGCCGGCAAGCATCATTTCTATTGTAAAATCGGCTCCGAATGCTTTAATGCTCCTGTTCGAAATAAGAGCTTCCTGCAGAATCCTGCCTGTTCCTGTTCCTACATCGAGAATAAGCCCGTTGTGTTTAAGAGAGGCTTCATTTACAACAAATTTCCGCCACGATTTGTCCCTTCCGAAAGTGATAAGAGTATTCAGAAGGTCATACCGGCCGGAGATGCTTTTAAACATCTTCCGGACATTCCCGGACTTATTATCTTTTGCCGAATCTTTCATTACCATCAATCATGCTCGCGGGTATTCAGGAATGTTATTTCAGGCCATTGCTTCATTTCGTATTCAAGGCTCCATTCGCTGCGGGCAAGATATGTCAGGTGGCCTTGCGCATCAAGAGCAAGGTTGTTTTTGTTCTCTCTTTCAAACTGTTCGAGCTTTTTCCTGTCCCTGCATTCAACCCAGCGCGCCCTGGCATAATCAGCCGGTTCCGTCACGGCATCGGCTCCGTATTCGTCTTTTAAGCGCGTCATTGTGACATCAAACTGGAGTATTCCGACTGCCCCTAAAACGTATCCGTTTCCGGAAAGAGGCTTGAAAAACTGAACCGCCCCTTCCTCAGAAAGCTGCGTCAGTCCTTTCTGGAGCTGCTTGTTTTTGATCGGATTCAGCAGACGTACCCGGCGGAAATGCTCCGGGGCAAAACTGGGTATGCCTGTAAATTTCAACGGTTCTTTCACGGTGAATGTATCGCCGATTTTAATCGTGCCGTGGTTGTGCAACCCTATTATGTCTCCCGGATACGCTTCTTCAACATTCGACCTGTCCTGCGCCATGAATATCGTGGCATTAGACAGTGTCATCTCCTTTCCGGAATGATTATGAATTACTTTCATACCGCGGGTGAATTTTCCGGAGCATATTCTCAAAAAAGCAATTCTGTCCCTGTGCGCAGGATCCATGTTTGCCTGAATCTTGAATACAAAACCCGAAAAGGATTCTTCGTACGGCGAGACGGTGCGTTCCATGGCTGCTCTTGGCTGCGGCGCCGGAGCCATTTCAACGAATGCGTCAAGAAGCTCTTTTACGCCGAAGTTGTTTACCGCGCTTCCGAAAAATACAGGGGTCTGGTTGGCCCTGAGGTAATGTTCCATGTCAAACGGAGTGGCGGCTCCTTCGAGGAGATCAATATCTTCCCTGAGCCTTCCTGCGTCACTTCCTAAAATATCGTCAAGCCTTGGATCCGAAAGGCTTGTTATTGTAATTCCTTCCTGACTTCTGGTCGTTTTCCCCGGGGTGAAGAGGTGAAGCTCCTTGCGGTAAATATTGTAAACCCCTTTAAAGTTTTTCCCCATTCCGACAGGCCACGAGAGCGGGGCGCATTCGACCTGGAGCCTATCCTCAATATCTGCAAGCAGATCCAGGGGGGCAAGGCCGTCTCTGTCCATCTTGTTTATAAATGTAATGATTGGAGTATTACGCATCCTGCATACTTCCATCAGTTTCTTTGTCTGCGGTTCAACTCCTTTGGCGCTGTCTATAACCATGAGGGCACTGTCGACTGCGGTCAGCACCCTGTATGTATCTTCGGAAAAATCCTGGTGCCCGGGCGTGTCGAGCAGGTTTATTTCGAAATCATTATAATTGAACTTCATGACCGAAGTGGTTACGGATATCCCTCTTTCTCTTTCTATGGCCATCCAGTCGCTTGTTGCATGACGCGCCGCCTTTCGGGCTTTTACCGCTCCCGCAAGCTGGATCGCCCCTCCGAAAAGGAGGAGCTTTTCGGTAAGGGTTGTTTTACCTGCATCCGGGTGGCTTATGATGCCGAAGGTGCGGCGTTTGTCAACCTCTTTTCTGTGTTGCTTATCCATAAAAATATTTTTACTGCCTGATTAATAATATGGGCAAAGTCTCTTTTTGTTTAATAGCTTCAATCAAAGAGTCTCAAGCCTGTCTGATATTCCATTTTCCCTGGCCGCATAAACAAAAAAGCATCCCACCATCAATTACAATTCGAAAAATTGCAAACTGACGAGATGCCTTTTAGAATTTTTTTAAAATGATTATAGTTTTGTGACGTTCACAGCCGCAGGGCCTTTTTCTCCCTGTTCGACATCAAAGGTGACCTTGTCACCTTCGGCGAGAGTCTTAAAACCGTCTCCGTTTATTGCGGAGTGATGAACGAATACATCGCCGCCGCTTTCCTGTTCTATAAAGCCATACCCTTTTTTGTTACTAAACCACTTTACAATTCCGTTTGCCAAAATACTTCTCCTTAAGAAAATGTTGCTGACTTCCGGCGCGAGACAGACGCCTTAAAAGGAACC
>CAYVMK010000193.1:0-4985 GCA_964452445.1 uncultured Desulfonema sp.
TTTCGATTGCCCGCACAGTCGCCGTATCATCTCTTGTAACAAGAGTGAACGCATCACCGCTTTTCTCGGCCCGGCCGGTCCTGCCTATGCGGTGGATATACGCCTCCGGTGTGTCGGAAATATCATAATTGATGACATGTGATATCCGGTTCACGTCGATTCCGCGTGCGGCAATATCGGTTGCCACCAGAATCTGGTAGGTGCCGTCGCGGAAGCCTTCCATGGCAGCCTGCCGCTTGTTCTGGGAGAGATTCCCCTGCAATGAAGCGGTTCTGAAACCGGCTTTCGACAGTTGTTCTCCCAGCCGCTTTGCGCGATGTTTTGTCCGGGTGAACACGAGCACCGACTCCGTATCTGTCCGGTGAAGCAGCTCGAGCAGCATAGCCGTTTTGAGATGCTGTTCCACCGGATAGAGAGCGTGGCTTACCAAAACCGGCGGAGCGGTTTTGCCCACCTGAACCGTGACCGGATCATGCAGCAGCTCGCGGGCCAGCTTCTTTATCTCATCCGGCATTGTAGCCGAAAAAAGAAGGGTCTGCCGTTTGCGCGGAATATGTTTAAGTATCTGCCGGATTGACGGCATGAATCCCATATCGAACATCTGATCAGCTTCGTCAACAACCAGAACCTCAAGCCCGGATAGATTAATTGTCTTCCGGTCGATGTGGTCAAGAAGTCTTCCCGGGCAGGCAACGACAATTTCGACGCCCTTTTTAAGTTTTTGCAATTGCGGGTTAATCCCGACACCGCCATATATGCTGACGCTGCGGATGCCTGTCTTCCGTCCCAGGGTATTGATGGCCTCGTTTATCTGTTCCGCAAGTTCACGGGTTGGGGCAATTATAAGCGCCCGGACTTGTCCGCGCCTGCCCTGCATAAGTCTGTGCAGAATAGGTAACGCATATACGGCTGTTTTGCCTGTACCGGTCTGAGCCAGACCCATGACATCGCGCCCCGACATTACAGGCGGAATCGCCTGCTCCTGTATCGGCGTCGGCGCAACATAACCTGCCGCACTTAAGCCTGCCGCAACATGCGGATGAAAATTAAATTTATTGAAACTCATTGTAATCCTTTCATTGTGTGCTCCTGAAAATAAAAAAAGCCCCGGATGTATTCCGGGGCTTACAATTTAATCGTTATAATCCAGAAACAGCGTTTATTGGCGCGTAAACTAACAGCTCTTTTGCACCGTGTCAAGATATCATTTTTTTTATTAAATGGATACTTTGTATCCTAATGATTCTCCTTATACATCCTTTCTGCATACAAGCTATCCATAAGCTGCTTGCTAATAAATAATAAACCTTTTTAAAACCCAATCCGAATATCTTTTATATTTAAGATGTTGTAAATTGTTACAATCTTTTTTAAACAATTGGCACATGTATTGCTGTCATATAAACCAAGATAGAAACCAAGTTCGTAAACAGAGAATGTATTAAAAACTATAAAACAATGAACAGAATATAAGGAGGCATTATGAAAAGGGGATTTTTGGTAATTTTGGCGATAGCTGCAGTTGTTGCCTTAAGCGTTACAGCTTATGCAGGCTGGGGAATGGGATATGGACCGGGCGGAGGACAGTGCCAGGGAATCAGAGGCGGCGGCTATGGCCCCGGTTCCGGAAACATGATGGGAAACATCAGCGAGGATGAAGCAAAGAAAATTAACGACGAGCGCGACACATTTTTCAAGGCAACCGAAGATTTAAGGCAGGATATTTATGCAAAGGAGATGGAATTAAACAGCGAGCTTGCCAAAAAGAATATCGATGCTGAAAAAGCCGCAAAGCTCCAGAAGGAGATATCCGAGCTTGAATCAAAGTTCGACCAGAAACGGCTTGACCACATGATAAAGATGAAAAAGCTGAACCCGAATCTGGCAAGGGGTTTCGGCGGCGGATGCTACGGAGTGCCCTGCGGCCGATAATATAAAGTCCGGAGTGTATTATTAACCCCTCCGTCACGGATTTGATTTTTTGATACGCATATTATCAATATCCGTGATTTAACATACTTGCGCCGGAGGAACCTTTACTGAAAAGAATCATGTAGAGCATTAACAGGTAAAGGACTACGGCAGACACAGCAAAAGGTTTGAAGTAGTAACCCAATGGCGCAAGAATTACCACCGTAATCCAGTGAATGGTTATAATCCATTTTGAGTCGAGCATTATCGGAAAATCATCATACCTGCATATGACCGCAAGCCCGCTTAAATTCCATCCATAAAGGGATGCAAACGCATGAAGCCTCAAAAGCAGCTTCAATCTCTCAGGATTATAAGAAGGATGAAATTCCAGAATAATATAGAGTATCCCGGTCACAGCGGTAAAAAGAAGAAAAACCATTCCTGATGTCAAAAAGTTTTTCTGCTGCGTCTTTATTCCAAGCTTTGCGAAAAGGATAAAGATCATCACCACCGAACAAAACAGGATGGATGTTACAATAAGCTGAAAATCGAGTTTTTCAAACATTATAAACAGAAAAAAGATTATCACGCCGAGATTTACAGTCCAGAAGCCGGCATCTTTAAGAATCCTTAAAATATTTCTCACATCATCCTTCATCAGGGAAAACATGACAGACATCGTGATAAGGGAAAGCGGGAAAGAAAATCCGAGAAAGAAAGTATCGAGTTTAAGCTTCGGAAATGAGACCATCCTGAAATATTCATTGTTGGCAATCACGAGGCTCGATATTACAAGTCCCAGAGAAAGACATAAAAGTGATGCCTGGTGAAACTTTTCGGATACAGGCGCCGGCCTGAAAAAATCGTACGGAAACGCGGAAAATCTTCCGATCCTGACCGACTCGACAATGCCTGCAAGAAAAATGGCAATAAGCATCGAGACAAAATAGAATTTAAAAAAAGCGCTTATCGCATAGCAGACCGCAAGAAAGGAAAACAGGAATGCCTTTTTTGTAAGACGCTCCTTTTTCTCGGTATAATAAAGGAGTATGGTCCCGCCGCTGCACAAATTAAACAGGAATATATGCAGCCTCTCGAAGTTGTAAGCTTTTCCGTCCGGGATAAAAAGGCGCAGAAATCCGAAGAAAAGCGCAAGCGTCATTAAAATAATAAGGTTTGCTTTAAATTTACCTGTCATTTCCCTTTCGATTCTTCCCTTCTATTTTCCCAGCAGATGAGATAATACGCCAAACAGATCGGGATTACGGAATCTGTATCCTGTTTCAAGGAGCTTTTCCGGCATAACCCTTGTGCTTGAAAGAAGAACCTCTCTTCCCATTTCTCCGAAAGCAAGATTTATTGCAGCGGCAGGAACTGAAAATATGGCCGGGCGCGAAAGAACCTGTCCGAGAGTCTTTGTAAACTCAAGGTTTGTGACCGGATTCGGAGATACGACATTTACAGGTCCTGCAATTTTATTATCCGCAAGCACATGAAAAAAAGCGCCGATAACATCATCTATCCCGACCCAGCTCATAAACTGGGCGCCTGATGCTATCTTTGCCCCGAGACCAGCCCTGAAAGGAAGAAGCAGCCTCGAAAGAGCTCCTCCGGCAGGACTTAAGGCTATTCCAATCCGCATGAACGCCGTTCTTATCCCTTTATCGACGGCAGCCTGAGCCGATTTTTCCCACTCACTGCATACTTTTGAAATAAAATCATCGCCGGGCGGATCATCTTCGGCAAGAATTTTATCCCCCCGGTTTCCGTAGTATCCTATAGCTGAAGCGCATATAAGCACAGGCGGCGGAGACAAAAGTTTCGATATTGTTTCTGCTATAAGAGATGTTCCTTTTGTGCGGCTTTCAATTATTCTTCTCTTCTTCTCATCAGTCCACCGGCCTTCGCCTATATGCTCGCCTGCAAGATGAATGACTGCGTCTATTCCGTCAAAAACCGAAGGATCGAGCCTTTTTTTCTCAGGATCCCAGAACGTCTCGCCTTTTTTCAAAACAGGATCTCTCCTCACAAGGGTATGGACAAAGTGCCCGCCTGTCGATAAAAAGGGGATCAGCGCGGAGCCCAGGAGACCGCTTGCGCCGGTCATGAGTATCTTCACCGGTCTCTTAATATCTTTTTTAGAAAGATGCAGGATTATATCTTCTATTGCAGTAGCATGGCGGTATTTGAATATTCTTGCGAGTTTTGCCTCAACAATTGCTCCTCCAAGCAGTTTTCCGAACGGGTAAAATGGAAGCGCGTAATCGATGCGGTCTTCAAAAAAAGAGCCTTCAGGATCGTCAGGCTCAAAGCTGTGGGTATGCACCCAGTGGGGGAAAGGGCCTCTTACCTGCCTGTCCCTGAACATCCGGTTCTCCTCATAATCCGAATGCTCTGCGATCCATCTATAGGGGAAATGGCCTGCCTTCATTTCAAGCACTACCTTTGCGCCTTTATTTATCCCTCCTTTTCTTTCTATAACGCGCACAGGATCCCAGGGCGGGCTGAGTCTTTCGAGAGCGCCCGGCCTTGAATGCCATTTGAATACCTCCTCAACCGGAGCGTCAATGCGTGTTTTTTTTATGAATGTTTCCGTTTTCATCATTTTTCCCCTGCCGGGCAGTCGGCAGCCAGTTCATTGGAACCCTGTACTGCGCAGAGAGGATTAATATGCAATAAACTCGTCATATTTTTTTAAATCTTTCAGTATTTGCGGATATAAATAACGTCTCACGATTCCCATATAGCAAGGTATTGCATAATAGCCAGTACTATTTTTCAATATCTTGCATAATAGTCGTTTTTCGTCCGGATCTTTCCCCGCCCCTGATTCGGCATAAATATCCTCCATCAAATACAAAAATCTCTCTCAAGCACGCTCTGCGCCAACGTCCACCGGCCATTGAACATGAATATTCTTTATACCCTACGAGGATATGCGGCAGAAAGAGGCTCCCAGTCTCAGAGAATGGCGCCGTGAGAACGGTATCGAAATAACTGATTTTCTGATATTATGTAAATCTCCCGGAGTGTCTATCCCGGATTTTCTCGGCATGGTCTTTATATATTAC
>CAYVMK010000194.1:0-4959 GCA_964452445.1 uncultured Desulfonema sp.
TTTTCTTTGTATGGTATTCCAAATGCTAAAGAAAGCGCTCATATTATCGTCCTTTTCTTGGTTTGGCAAATCTAAGAGATAATAGAGCACTTTCTTTTTTAAATCAATATATTAGATGTCCATTATCCGGTATGGTATGAAAACCTCAAGACACAAGACAGCCGAATCAGCCATTACAAGAGAGAAACAGGGGTCAGAGGTCAGAGGCACGGAGGCACAAAGGCACAAAGTGAAATGGCGTAGACCGTAAGTCGTGAGTCGTAAGTCGGATCACGACCACGAAATCTTGATTTATTTTGTCATTCCCGCGGAAGCGGCCTACGGTTGGCCTTTGGAGGGGAATCCAGAAACCTGTGACCACGAGTCGCGAGTCTTAACACTTAATCCGCCCGAGGCGGAACGCCTGACATATTTTTGCAACCAGAGACATGAGATTCCATGATTGAAATCAGCGGTCGGATCGAGAAGATAACTTATGCGAGCGAGGAGACCGGATATACGGTTGCGAAGGTAATGGTCCAGGGAAGAAAAGACCCCGTAACCGTCGTGGGAAACCTTCTCTCTCCTGTTCCGGGTGAGACGCTCACGATGAAGGGGGAATGGACAAGGCATCCCAAATTCGGCGAGCAGTTCAAAGTCTCCGAATTTTCAAGCACAGCCCCCGAAAGCCTTGCCGGAATCGAAAAATATCTCGGTTCCGGACTTGTAAAGGGTATCGGTCCCGTCATGGCGGAACGGATAGTAAAAAAATTTGGAATAAAAACGCTTGATGTAATTGAAAAGAATACGAGTAAGCTCTCTTTGGTTGAAGGGATAGGAGAAAAGCGGGTTGCCATGATCAGAAAGGCATGGGACGGGCAGAAAGAGATCCGCAATCTCATGCTTTTTCTCCATGCCTACGGCCTCGGCGCAGGTTACGCCGTAAAAATTTTCAGAAAGTACGGGAACAGGGCGACGGCAATTATGAAAGAAAATCCGTACCGCCTCGCTGTCGATATATCAGGGATAGGATTTATTACCGCCGACAGGATCGGCGCAAAGCTCGGCTTTTCAAAAGACTCGAAGGAAAGAGTCGAATCCGGAATAGTATATCTTCTTTTTACCCTCTCTGAAGAGGGGCATGTTTATTATCCGTTACCGGCCCTTATTGAAAACTGCGCGGCAATGCTGGATGTTGAAAGAGAGAATGTGAAGAAAGGGATTGATGCGGCGGCTGCGGCGGGGAAAATTGTCATTGAAGAGCTTGAAGGATATATTCAAAAAACGGAGGAGGAGAGAAAGGGCGTCTTTCTCGCAAATTATCATTACTGTGAAGCCGGCATATCAAAACTGCTAAAAAAAATTGTCAATTCGGCAAAATCTTTTAAGAATGTTGTTCCGGATAAAGCAATCGAATGGGCACAGTATCAACTCTCTATTACCCTTGCCGAAAAACAGGTCGAGGCTGTCCGGAGCGCCCTTGAGAAAAAGGCGCTCGTAATTACCGGGGGACCCGGCACCGGAAAGACAACCATCATAAACGCCATCCTTAAGATATTTAAAAGACTTAAGATGAAAATCCTGCTTGCCGCGCCTACCGGGAGGGCTGCAAAGCGAATGAGCGAAGCGACGGGGTGCGGGGCGAAAACAATTCACAGGATGCTTGAATACAACCCTGTAAAGGGAGGGTTCCAGAGAAACGAAAACAATCCTCTCGAGTGCAATCTTCTGGTTGTTGATGAAGCCTCCATGATAGACACTCTTTTGATGTTCAGCATGCTTAAAGCTGTGCCTCCGGAGGCGGCTTTAATTCTTGTAGGAGATGTCAACCAGCTTCCTTCGGTGGGAGCCGGGAATGTTTTAAATGATGTAATCGAATCGTGCCTTGTTCCTGTTGTTACTCTTACCGAAATCTTCCGCCAGGCAAAAGAGAGCCGTATCGTAATCAACGCCCACAGGATAAACGGCGGAGAGATGCCTTTTTTGAAAGCAGATGAAAACGGCAGCGATTTTTATTTCATTGAGCAGGATAATCCTGAAAGGATAATTGAAATAATCAGGGAGCTTGTAACAGAGCGTATTCCGAAGCGCTTTGGTTTTGACTCTTTCGATGACATACAGGTCTTAACTCCCATGCACAGGGGCGTTCTCGGATCTTCCAGCCTCAATGCGGTTTTGCAGGAAGCGCTCAATCCGGGAAATGTCTTGCTTGTCCGCGGGGAAAAAAATTATAAAAGAGGCGATAAGGTAATGCAGGTAAGAAATAATTATGAGAAAGAGGTCTTTAACGGCGATATCGGGCGAATAAAGTCGATCAATTCCGAGGATCAGAAACTTGTCATTTTATTCGAAGGACGGCCGGTTGAGTATGAATTCCATGAGCTTGATGAGATGATTTTATCCTATGCCGTTTCGGTCCATAAGTCACAGGGTTCCGAATATCCTGCCGTAGTGATGCCGGTTCATACGCAGCATTACATGCTTCTCCAGCGCAACCTGATATATACGGCGCTCACAAGAGGGCGAAGGCTTGTGGTTATGGTGGGCACAAAGAAGGCTCTTGCAATCGGAGTCAATAATAACAGGACACAGAAACGTTATACGCATCTCAAGGAGAGGCTTAAAAAACAGTGAATAGAAAGGGTCAAAGGCACACAGGCACAAAGTAAGAAAGAGTTCGAGGGATCAAGGGGCAAGAGCGTGAGCCGAATATCGAATATCAGGGACCAGGGGTCAGTAGCCAGAGGTCAGGGGAAAGAGAAGATTTTTCACTTGAATCCTTTATTCCCTTCGATGTCCGGATCAGAAACCAGAGATCGGAAACCTGACTACCGGAAGGAGTTGACTTGATATAAGTTTCTGATATATGGTACATTTATTTGTTACCTGCTTTGCGCCTTAATTTTATCTGATCATAATATTATATCCTTTATATCGTTTCATTTTCAGAAGAAGAATTATGCCGATTTCAAAATACTGGGCTGATAAATACGTTGAGAATAAACGAAGCGCCGCTGAAGCGATAAGCCTTATCAAACCGGGCCGGAGGGTATTTATAGGGTCATCCTGCGGAGAGCCCCAGCATCTCGTCAGGATTCTGTCGGAAAGTTCGGGAAATTTTACCGACATCGAGATTGTGCGTCTGCTTACCCTCGAAACCGCCCCGCTTACCCTCATAGCCAACAAAACAAAAACCCAAAGCCTGAACATCAGGTCATTTTACCTGGGATCGGCCAAGGCAAGGGGGCTCGCCAGGAATTTACGTTTTATTACACCCATAAACCTTTCCGCCATTCCGCGCTTATTCAAAAGCAGGCTTCTTCCCATACATGTGGCGCTTATCCAGGTTTCTCCGCCGGATGATTTCGGGTGGATGAGCCTTGGTGTTTCAGTTGACATAACTCAGGCGGCTGCTTCATCAGCCGATCTTGTCATAGCGCAGGTTAACCCCAGAATGCCCAGAGTGCTGGGGAGAAGCTTTATTCATGTCAATGATGTGGATGTTTTTGTGGAACATGAGGAGGAGATCCTTACGGCAGGAGATCTGCCGGATATTGAAGCGGCAAACATGATAGCCGGGCATATCGCAAGGCTCATAAGCGACGGCTCGACAATCCAGTTGAGTCTCGGCGTTACTCCGAAAGCGACGCTTATGGCCCTTTCCGAAAAGAACGACCTTGGAATACACACCCAAGACCTTACCGACAGCATCATGCATCTCTTCTCAAGGGGCGTCATTACAAACAGGAAAAAGGGGTATAACGAAGGAAAGATTGTAGCAAGCAGCGCCATCGGAACAAGAAATCTTTATGATTTTATGCACGACAACCCGGCTATAGAGTTTCATCCTTCAGACTATGTGAATGATCCCGGTGTTGTGGCGAGGCATAAAAGAATGATTGCCCTGAATGTAGCAATGACGATGGACCTTACCGGGCAGATTGCGGCGGATGCCCTTCCTTACAACCATTTTTCGGGCGTCACGGGCATGCTCGATTTTATAAGGGGCGCGGCGCAGGCCGAGGGCGGTAAATCGATAATAATGATTCCTTCCGCGTCAGCCGACGGAAAGAAAAGCAGGATTGTCCCGTTTCTGACTGACACCGCGATAGTTGTTCCAAGAGGCGACGCGCAATATGTCGTATCGGAATACGGGGCGGTGAATCTTTTTGGAAAGAGCATTCAGGAAAGGGCGACGGCAATGATAAGCATAGCCCATCCGAAATTCAGGGAAGAGCTTTTTCATAATGCCAAAAGACTGGGGCTTCTCGGGGAAGAACGGACTTTGAAAGAATCGATTCAGGGCGTATATCCCATAAAACTGGAAGAGACAATAATTATAGATAATGAGACCGTGACGGTAAGGCCGGCAAAACCGGTTGATGAAAGAAGAATACAGGAACATTTTTACAATCTCGATAAAAACGACGTTGCCTCGCGCTTTTTCCATGAAAAAACCCGGTTTGTGCAGGACGAGATGGAGGGAGTATCACAGATTGATTATATAAAAGATCTTACGGTTATCGCCCTTGTCGGTGAATTCGGTTTTGGAAAGGTTGTTGCCGTCGGAGAATATCTTCTTGATCCGGCAAAGAACATGGCTGAACTCGCCTTTTCGGTAATAAAGGAGTATCAGGGAAAGCGGCTTGGAAAAATTTTACTTAAAAAACTTTCCGAAGCTGCGCGGGAAAACGGCATCCCGGGATTCTTTGCGTACATCTCTCCTGGCAATCAGGGAATGATAAGGCTGTTTAAGACTTTGCCCTACAAGATCAGAACAACCTTTGAAGATGATATGATAATGTTAAGATGCAGGTTCGATGAGCCGCAAGAGTGAACAGAAGGATTCAAGGATTCGAGGGTTCAAGTGGGCAAAGGCGTGAGCCGAATATCGAAAACAATTGCCACGAAGGCACTAAGACACAAAAAAGAGACTTAGTGATTTTGTGTCTTTGTGGCAAAGAGAAAAGGCGAATGGCA
>CAYVMK010000195.1:0-1047 GCA_964452445.1 uncultured Desulfonema sp.
GACTAAGAAGAATTATATAAAATAAACATGTAACCTTAAGGTAATAAAAAAAAAATACAGCTCTCGATCTTATCTCTGAAACAATACAAAAAGGCCGGACAGTCGTCATATGTGGGCCAAGTGGTTCGGGAAAAAGTTCGCTCCTCAGGTGTATAAACGGGTTGGAGCGTTTTCAAGAAGGTAAGATTATCGTTAATGGAATATCCGTGCAGGACCCCCGGACAGATATTTATAAGCTGCGCTCTGATATCGGCATGGTATTCCAGCATTTTGAGCTTTATCCTCACATGACAGCAATGCGGAATATTACCCTCGCACCTATTCGGGTATGTAAGAAACCAAGAAAAGAGGTTGAAGAAAAAGCAATGGAACTACTTGAACGGGTGGGGATCCCGGAACAAGCTTTTAAATACCCGGAAGAACTTTCCGGCGGGCAGAAGCAGAGAGTAGCCATAGCGCGAGCCATGGCCATGGAACCGAAAATAATGCTTTTTGATGAGCCTACATCCGCATTAGATCCTGAAATGATTAAAGAGGTTCTTGACGTCATGATTAAACTGGACAGGGGAGGAATGACCATGATTGTCGTGACCCATGAGATGGGATTTGCCAGGGAGGTGGCCGATGAGATGATCTTTATGGATGAGGGGCGAATTATCGAGCGGGGCACAGATCGCAGCTTTTTTGATAACCCGAAGAGTGAAAGGACCCGTCAATTCTTGAGTCGTATCCTGATATAGAATAATGGGGCAAAATCAGGGGTGTGAAAAATGAAAAAAAATCTTAAGATTTCCATATTATGTGAAGATCAGGCCAAAATGGGATACATGGATAAAATTTTTCTGGCTCAACATGGGTTTTCCGCTCTTATTGAGACAGAAAAGATAATTCTATTTGATACTGGTTCCACCGATGTTTTTATGTACAATGCAGCTTTGCTTGGTATCGATTTGAATGCCGCAGACCTTATTGTATTGAGCCATGGGCACTGGGACCATGCCAACGGATTGAAGGCGCTTCATACAAGGGGAATGAAAAAGAAGATTT
>CAYVMK010000195.1:1057-4950 GCA_964452445.1 uncultured Desulfonema sp.
TGTGTTGGGTGTGTTTGGGGGTGGTGTGGCAATGAAAAAGAAGATTTTAGTCCATCCCGGCGCATTTGTTGACAGGCGCAAGGCAACAGGAGAATACAACGGCATGCCTTATAACCAGGAGGAAATGGCAGAACGATTTGATCTGATTTTATCAAAAAGCCCCTATCAAATTACAGATAATATTTACTTTTTGGGAGAAATTCCCAGACGTAATGAATTTGAAGCTCAAAAAACCACGTTTTTCTATGTGGATAAAGGGGAAAAACATCAAGATTTTATTATGGATGATACGGCTCTTGCCATAAAAACTGAAAAGGGACTGGTGATTATTACCGGATGTTCACATGCAGGTATTTGTAATATTGTTGAATATGCCAGACAAGTTGCCGATCAGGATAAAGTCCATATGGTTATAGGCGGATTTCATCTGTTGGGAGATCGGGTTCAATTGCAAAAAACGATCGGCTATTTTCTGAAAAACAGGGTTAAACATTTGTATCCCATGCATTGTACCGATTTACCCTCTCTTGCTAAATTTTATGAAACATTTGGAATAGAAAAGTTATGTGCCGGAGATACTATTGAAATCAACCATCAATCATTTTAAGGGAGAGTACTGTCGGCGTATTCAGGAGACAGCAATTTTTCTGATTTTCTTATAAGCAATGCGCAGGTTTACATTTAAAAGGTGACAGACGATGATTTATCTTGATTATAATGCCACAACACCGATAGCACCTGAAGTGGTCAACGCTATGATGCCTTACGTTTTAAGTGAATTTGCAAACCCAAGCAGTTCGTATTCCACTGGGATAAAAGTAAAAGAAGCTGTTGAAAGGGCCAGGGGTCAAGTGGCCGGACTTCTAAAATGTGACGCAGGAGAAGTTGTTTTTACCAGTGGTGGAAGTGAATCGAACAATATGGCGCTAAAGGGTGCAGCTCAGAGCTTGCGTACCAAAGGTCGTCACCTCATTACCACGAATATCGAACATCCTGCCATACTTAACCCTGCTATCTTTCTCGTGGAAAACGGCTGGGATGTGACCTTTCTTCCTGTTGACAGATACTGTCTGATTGATCCGGAAGATGTAAAAAGAGCTATAAGGAAAGATACCATACTCATTTCTGTAATGCATGCCAACAATGAAACCGGAACCATCCAGCCCATTCGGGAGATTGGTTGTATCGCCAGGGAGCATGAGATTTTTTTCCATACTGATGCGGCTCAATCTGTCGGCAAGATCGAAACTGATGTAAATCATCTGAATGTGGATTTTCTGTCTGTCGCGGGACACAAAGTCTATGCTCCCAAAGGAGTAGGGGCTCTCTATATTCGCAGTGGGATAAAGATCGAACCCTTCGTTCATGGGGGCGGTCAAGAGTCGGGCCGCAGAGCCGGTACAGAGAATGTAATTTTTAATGTGGGTTTGGGAGCTGCCTGTGAACTGGCGGCGGAGCACTTGAAGGCTGATATGATGAGGATTGCCGGTCTTCGAGATCGACTGCAGGAGAGGATTATTGAAGGTATTCCTGATGCTGTTATTAACGGACATCCTGAAAAACGTCTTTGTAATACTATCAATCTTTCTTTTCCGGGAGCAGTGGGGAGAGAAATTCTGGAGGGGATTCCGGAGCTTTGCGCTTCCACCGGTGCTGCCTGCCATGATCGTTCGGTAACAATTTCTTATGTTCTTGCGTCGATGGGTGTCTCGCGTGAAATTGGGACAGGGGCTGTCCGTCTCACACTTGGCAGACCCACCACCGAAGACGAGGTCGATCAGGCGGCCAGGTGGATCGTCGAAAGGGTTAAAAGGAGCAAGTTTTAACGCGTTGAGTTGCTTTAACATTTGCGCCTTGTCTTTTTTCCAGCCTAATGATATTAAGGCTTATAAAGTTAATAAAGCCACGCAAAAGGCAAATATCCCCATGTTATCCATTGAGACCGACTATAGCATGGAGGATGTGGAACAGCTTAAAACAAGGGTTGAAGCATTTGTAGAAATGGTAAAGGTTAAATAATTTGGATTTGATAAATCTTTAACAAGGAGGATTTTATGAAATACGGAGCAAGGAACCAGATCAAAGGCAGGGTGAAATCGGTCAAAAAGGGAGATGTGATGTCTCTTGTGAAATTCGAAGTGACTGCCCCGGTAGAAATGGCTTCGGTGTTGACTACCGAATCAGTGGATGATCTCAACCTGAAGACGGGGGACGAGGTTCAGTTGATAATTAAAGCAATCCACGTTCTCCCTATAAAAATATAGATGCTGATGGCAACCCTGTGAGCCGGGCGTGGAATTAGTTCTGGATTATTTCCATCTCCTGAACTGCAAGGTCCTGGTAGGAATGGAAAAGTCTGTGGCAGAAGGCATCCCACAGCCTGCAGACCTCTATGGTTTTTTCATCCATGCTGAATAAACTTGAATGAGAGACCAGTTCCGCATGGTCTCCGGTGTATGGTTCGTACTTCGAACATCGGATATCGTGCAGGGTGAGGCAGAAGATAAGCCGGCATCTGCTTCAATCAATGCAGTGTGGGTCTTCGCGTAATCGTGTGGGTAATTTTATATCTCCTTGAGCATACAGGTGAGGATTTTCAGTCGGAGATACTCCTCATCGCGCAAACCGTAAGCCCTTCTTTGGATCACCCGAATCTTGTTGTTCAACCCTTCGACAAAGCCTAATGAAACTTTATTCTCAGGTCTGCTATAGGCGGCGATACCGTCCCAGTGACGTTCGATCATCGCAGCAAACTTCTCATAGGGTTCCAGTCTTTGCCATTTCAGCGATTCCTTCCAGTTGTCGAAGAACCGTCGTGCCCAGCCTTCCGTCTGATAGCTCCAGAGCTGCCCAAAGGATTCTCTTAAAACATAAGCTGTATTGAGCCGTTTATTAGCCCCCAGCAGTTTCTTTAATGCCTTGCGACCATCAAGCGTGAGGTTCTCACGGTTCGACAAAAGCGTATACTTCTGTCCCTTGATGTATGACCGATCTTTCCCGGAAAGACGCCCGTATTCCATTTTCCTTATCTTGTCCAATGCATCTCCCAGATGCCTCATAACGTGAAACTTGTCGTACAGGATCGCCGCTTGGGGAACATTCTTCCTCGTCGATTTCTCAAAGGCTTTCCACATGTCCATTACCGCAAGCTCAATCTTCTTGCTCTTCTTCGGTCCCAATGAGTTGTAAAACAGATCAAGACTCGCCTCTGAGCGGTCCTCGCCACCAAACCAGATCGGCTTCCCTCTTTCCAGATCGCTGACCACTATTCGGTAGGTATGCCCTTTCCGCAGAGATATCTCGTCTATCCCGATTGCCCTGGGCGCTGCCACCGGATTGCGCCGCAACTGTTCCTGCATGTACTCCTTTTCCAGTGCCTTTACCGCGTGCCAATCCAGTCTCAACTCTTTTGCTACATCCTTGACCGTCATGGCTCGACACTTCCGTCCCACGTAGTAGGCAAATCGCTTCGTGTAAAAAGGATTGTTCGCCAGCCAGGGCAGTTTCTCTCGTTTCACTGTCCCGCACCTCTTGCACTTGACTCTCCGTACCTCCGCTTCCAAGTATATCCGGGCATTCCCACAGGACAGATCCCGTGTCTGCTGCACTTTCTTGTCGTAGTGGCTCCGATGTGCCGTACCGCAACATCCGCAGATCGTTTTTTTTTGATCCTCTTAAGCCGGATGACCCGAGCGCACGGATCTCCAAATATCCCCTGTATTTCAGATCGCGGTCGAAACCCGGGGAAGTGGTATTCGTCCAATAATCGTCTCTGTTTTCCCATCCAGTAATCATGCCAGATTTCTTATACCTATGAAAACTCTATTTCTCGTTATCCACAGCCAATCTATGCCAATTTTATGCTGCTTTTTACCCACACGATTACGCGAAGA
>CAYVMK010000196.1:0-3488 GCA_964452445.1 uncultured Desulfonema sp.
GGTCGAGGTCTATCCGATTCTTTTCGAGCACTAGGAACATCTCCTTGGTGAAGGCTACCTTTGCCCAAATCTCTGATTCACTGCTGTCGCTCATTCTCGTTCCCTTTTCCTTCGTTGCCAGCCGGTGTGCGCCTATCAGGACACCTGCAACTCTGCACGTGTAGTCACTTGCTCGTCCATACCATATAATTCCTTTTTCGTGGAGTGCGATAGTGCAGAAAAAATCTGTATGACAGACTAAATCAGTATCTAACGGCATGAATAAACCATCAATGTCAATAAGAAAAGCCTAAAAAAATAGGCGCTTGCAGCCCTGCTTTTACACATTTGGCTCGAGATCAGGCTATGGATGCGATATCGGAAGCGGCATTCGTTCGGCAGACCTGCTTGTATGCCGCTTGGGTAAGTTTTTTTATACCAGTCATCTGGCAGAGTGGAAACGTGGGCGGGAATCGTGTGATTGGCCGTCATCAGACCAAGGTCACAAAGTCCATTGCGGGTACGCGAGAAAATCCGACATGTATCGTCAGATAGCATGCGATCCCATAAAACTTGATGTTACATTTGATGGTAATCTTTTTGTCAAAAAACCATTTTTGCGGTCATTTATGGCATGACGTCTCATGGCGCTCCATCATATCATCGCACCATGGTGGATGCAGCTTCAACGCAGGGACTCATTTATCATGGAGACAATCTAGATTCAAATCGCTACAATGACCCGGGCATTTTTTTGATGCTAAATCCCCTTTTTTCTTGGGGTTTCGGAGCTTTTTTGGTGATTTGATGGTGCTCAGGAATATCGCAGTTTCTAAAAAAAACCATCGGGAGCGCAGCAATAAAATACCATATTGCAATACTCACAGTAAAATGACCGCTCGAAGTGGGTCGGCAATCACGCAATTATAGAGAAGATGGTGCGGCCGCCGGGATTCGAACCCGGGTCATGGGCTATCTTCGGGCTTTAGGCGTGGACCCATGGAAGGCCTACGTCCTAGACCAGGCTAGACTATGGCCGCACCGGCGTGATTCTGTGTAAGATAACCCTTATTAAAAATTTGTTGGTCTGCTTTTCAGATACTCTTTTCTGCATGCCCGGCTTCGTTGAACTATGCGCGAGTTCGACCTCGTCACGGAGTCCACCACGTTCAGGTGCAGGCGCTGCGCCAAATGCTGTTCGCTCGATGCCATGCTGAGCGACGCGGAGACGAAGGCGCTCGGCAAGAACGCCGACCGGAGATGGAGGACGACGAAGAAGGTCCCATCCGGCGGGGAGAGGGTCTGCGCGCTCTTGGATGGCAACTCCTGCAGGATCTACGGGGAGCGCCCAAAGCTCTGCAGGGTCTACCCGTTCATGGCGGCGCCGGTCTCCGAGTTCAAGGAGCTAGGTCTCACGCTGGATGCCAATGCCCTTAGACACGTGGGCAGCGATGGGGAGGAGTACGTCGCTTTTTACGACGAGTTATGCCCCGGCATCGGGCACGACGGCTCGGCGAATCGGGTCCAGATATGGAATGTCGTGGAGCTTACAATCGCGCACATCCATGAGTTCAGCGATGGGCGTGATACTGTTGAACAGAAAAAAAGGCTTCCCTGAAATGGAAATTTATGCAACGGAATAGCCTAATATCTTACTAGCTGAGAATACATCAGGGAGTGCGGGTATGGACACGCGCGTTGACGAATACATCGCATTGACGGGGGCTTTCTTGGCGTGCTTGCTCGAATACACTACCTTCCACTTCCTGACGGGTTACCTCAAGCCGTTCGCGGATTACCTCGTGAGCTTCTTCCCGCACGAGTTCCCGAACGGGTGGATGGACCCCACTGCGATAATAGAGTTCACGAGCAACGTCATCCTCTACTTATCCGTCTTCACGGTTTATTTCGTGATAATTTACATAACCTCGGCAGTAATACACAGGGCGTCGGATTGAGCCGGTGGCAGGCATTTGCAAAATGGACGATTACTAAATGCCACCGATTTGCATACGTTGTTGAACGGCAGGCGGTTCAATTGATTGCTGAATCTCAATAGAATGAAGCGCATCTCGGATTGCTAATTGAGCATAAAAAATAAAAAAAGGATTTATTGAATAAAAAGGACATTGGTTGAACTAAATAAAAAAATGTAGAGGGATAGCTTCCCTTATTTCTTCGCAGGCTTGAAGGCCATCCATAGCGCGAATCCGGTGACTAGGAAGATCACCCATGCGGGACCTACAACGCCTTGCAACAGGAGCCCCATAACGAACAGAAGGACTGTTGCCGCTAGCCCTACGATGATCGATATCAGGGATACATACTTGGTATACTTCCTTACGTTGCCAGTGAAGAACTGATACCCCGCCAGGAGACCGAGTATTCCTGAGATTGCATAGAGCAACATGATCAACATGCTGGCGTTTACAAGCACGTTTGAGAAGATCGAGATCAGAAGGTAAAGAGCGCCTGTGAAGTGCAGCAATCCGAGTGCCTCGTATCGCTTCAATTTTGACGCAGGCACGTCGAGTCTGCTTCCGCAGTTACCGCAGAACTTTAGCGTCGGTGGGTTTTCGAATTCGCACTTGGGGCATTTCTTGTTTTCAGACATTAAGTTCACCGTTGTTAAAAATAAAAAAATAAAAAAAGGGAGGTATTTTTTATGGAGCGTACTCAATGGAGTAGATACATGCAATATTGGCAGAGCCGGCACTCATCCTTAGGGTGAACGAGCTGGTCGCAACGAATTCAATCGTTACAACTTCGTTGTTCCCATCGATGGTTGTGCCATCAATCCTGATGAACTTGTCGCCTAAGCCTGGCCATATCTGCAGGTTGTTGCCCGATATGCCGTAACCCGTTAGTGTTAGGGTTACTTTAGCGTAGCTTGCATTGGTGTTTATTGTGTAGCCTGTCCCGCTGTCAACAGTGTAGTTGCCAGATCCGAAGCTCATTTGAGTTACGTTCAGGTTATCGAGCGCGTCGATTATGCTTTGGTTGACGAGGAGAACCGTGGAGTTTACGCTGCTGATGTTAGCATTCGTGTTTGTGAACCAAAGGTCAACGAAGTTGAAGAATGCGCCGCCAGTAGTCAAATTGTCTGCAATCGAATTTATGGCATTATTAAGTGTATTGAATGTCAAGTTCATGTAGGCAAAGTTCTGGAATATGTCGGTGAACGAATTGCTCAGATAAAGAGAGAACGTGCCATCTGTGTTGATTGAGTTGGCGTCGAGCTTGGCTTCGATGTTCTGGATTTCAGTCCATATATTGTTCACCGTTACATTCATGATACCTACTGTGGTGTTGATTTCGGTGACTGTGCCATTAATCCAGGTCACATTGCCGTTGATGAGATTGACCGTTTCGTTGATCAGATTGACTGTACCATTTATCAAGCCAACTGTGCCGTTGATGTCGTTAACGGTGCCGTTGATGAGCCCAACTGTTGCATTAATCCAGGTCACATTGCCGTTGATGAGATTGACCGTTTCGTTGATCAGATT
>CAYVMK010000196.1:3588-4109 GCA_964452445.1 uncultured Desulfonema sp.
GACTGTACCATTGATATCGCTTATTGTCCCGTTCATCGGGGTTACGGTGTTGTTGATTTGGTTTATCGTTGTGTTCATGCCTGTGAGACCGCCATATATCCAGTTGAACAGTCCATCCACATATAGATAGAATGACCCGCCCTCATCGAGCTTTGCCTCTATCTTCTGAACTTCTGTCCAGATGTAGTTGGTTGTGTTCTGGATGTCGTTGACGGTGCCGTTGATGTAGGTTACTGTTGCGTTGATTTCGTTAACAGTCCCGTTGATTACGTTAACGGTGTTGTTGATTATGTTAACAGTCCCATTTATGTGACCGACTGTGCCGTTGATGAAAACGACTGTGCCGTTGATCTGGTTGACTGTTGTGTTCAGAACGTTTACAGTTCCGTTGATCTGGTTGACGGTCCCATTGATGAGGTTGACGGTGCCGTTTATTGCGTTAACGGTTCCATTAATTGCATTAACGGTTCCGTTGATCTGGTTGACGGTCCCATTGATGAGGTTGACGGTGCCGTTTATTG
>CAYVMK010000196.1:4209-4946 GCA_964452445.1 uncultured Desulfonema sp.
CGTTAACGGTTCCATTAATTGCATTAACGGTTCCGTTGATCTGGTTGACGGTTGTATTCATGATGCCGAGCGTTGTGTTGATTTGGTTAACGGTTTCGTTGATGAAGTTAACAGTTGTGTTGATCTGGTTAATGGTGTTGTTCATGACGGTCAGGTTCCCGTATATCCACGTGAACCAGTCGTCCACGAAGGTGTAGAATGTGCCGTTGGGATTCATGAAGTAGTTGTCAATCTGCGTTGTAAGGTTGAAGTATATCGAGTTGAGCAGGTTGACCATCCTCTGGTCCATCGGCCTGGTGTTCATTATGTTGAACGACGCGGATACCGGGTTGCCGTTGTACTTGGCAATGACAGTGTGCGTACCCGTGTAACCCTCCATCACGTCGAACGAGAAGGCAAACACGCCTGTGCTCGTTGTCTTAACCGTGCCCAGTAGGTGCAGGTCGTCGACGATGTCGAAGTATAGAGAAACATACGTGTTCGCCGGGAACGATGTCCCGGAGACCTGCAGTGCTGTGAGAGCGTTGGATGCCGTGTAACCGGAAAGAATGCGGACGCTGACTATCGGAGTTGCGGCGCTCGTCTGCAATAACGCGCCGCCTGCAATAACGAAAAGCAATGCAATAGCTACCGCTGCTTTTTTCTTACTTATTGTCATCAATTTATTCGCCTATGTTTAGTGAACAGTTATCATAATTATAAGCTTTATCCCGTTATATTTCACTATTTTAGGATAT
>CAYVMK010000197.1:0-4916 GCA_964452445.1 uncultured Desulfonema sp.
GTGTTGGGTGTGTTTGGGGTTGTGGGGTTTTATCCGACATTCGCCTTTATTTTTCTATCAACAGCGCCGTATGCTTTTCTTATCGGCTTTGTTCTGCCGTACAGTCTTTTTGTGCTGAGGGCTTCAAAACCGGAATATCCGGGTTCGTACATTTATATAACCGACAGCCTCGGCGATGTGACAGGAGGCGTCCTCTTCTCTTTTTTCCTTGTCTATCTCTTCTCACCGCTTCAATCTGTCTTTATCTCGAACATCCTTCTTCTTGCGGCAACATATTCACTTTTCAAACATTCGGGCTTACGGCGCACTTTGATAATCACAGGGACAGGGATTGCCCTTTTCATCCTTGTTTCAGGTATTTTATTCGAACAAAAATCTCTTCTCCCCCCTGAAGGCAAACTCGCCTACTACAAAGAATCAAAGTACGGGCGAATAGAAGTCCATCAGGACAGGGAGCAGTTTACTTTGATCGGCGACGGAGTTCCTCTTTTCAGCAATCAGAATACTTCAAATGCGGAAGAAACCGTTCATTATGCCCTGGCCCAGCTTTCAGACCCGAAACATATCCTTGTTATATCCGCCGAGAGCGGAATAATGGAAGAACTTGAGAAATATCGCCCGGAAACGGTCGATTATATCGAACTGGATCCCGATGTATCGGAGGTATTGTTCCGCTTTGGCCTGATTAAAAAAATCCCGGGCCTTAATGTAATAAATCAGGACGGACGAACATATCTGGCAAATACGGATAAAGTTTACGATGCAATCATCCTGAACCTGCCTGAACCCGAAACGTACCAGATCAACAGGTTTTATACAGACGGTTTTTATGACATTGCAAAAAAGCGCCTGTCTTCCAGCGGTATTTTAAGCTTTTCAATGGAAGGATATGATAATTATCTGGCAGAGCCGCAACGCCAAAAAATCTCTTCCGTTTATAATACCTTATCAAAACATTTTAACAATATCCTCCTTCTTCCCGGACAAAAGATCTATTTTCTTGCTTCAGGACTTCCGATCAGTTCCGACATACCTGATTCCCTTGACAAAAAAGGGATAAAAACCGACTACATCAGCAGTTATTACTACGGCAATCTTACTGAAGAGAGGATCGGCCGTTTAAATGAACTCATCGATAAATCTGCCCCCATAAATACCGATATCTACCCGCAACTCATGCGTCTTATGTTTTCCCAATGGTTTGCGAAATTCTCAACATCTCCATTTGCCTTTATTTTGATTCTATCGGCGCTGTGCATAATATACCTTATAACGATAACAAGAGAAGAATTTGTGCTTTTTTCAACCGGGTGCATGGCAATGGGAACCGAAATTCTTGTCATATTCGCATTCCAGATATTTTTTGGATATATCTATCTTAAAATCGGCCTGATAATTACCGTTTTTCTCGCCGGGCTCCTGCCTGGAGCATGGATAGGAAACAGGGCGAAAAATAAATACGGGAATAATACAAGAATCTCTCTTGTAATAACAGACGGCATTCTTATATTTTTGACAGGTCTTCTGATTTTGGGTTTCGTAAAGGGAGAAGGCAAAATTCCCTTGCCTGTTTTTCTTGCATATGGTTTTATTATATCAATGACATGCGGATATCAGTTCCCGGCGGCCTTAAAACTGACAGGAGACAACAACCCGTCTGTCACAAGACTGTTTTCAGCCGATCTGATCGGAGCGGCCGCAGGCACGCTTCTTATCAGCGTAGCGGTCATTCCGTATTTCGGCATTATCTGGGCTGCGACAGGATTGATCGGCCTGAAACTTATTAGTATAACAATAATGGCAACAAAATCATGACGGCTTCGTAAAAAGTCATTCTGCTTAAGTTGCGCTTCATCTTTCGTCATTGCAGCGTACCAATAAGTACGCTTCATTCCTCAAGATTCGCGCGCCTTGCATAATGAGCTTTTTACTTTGCCGTCTGTATTTGTACTTTTTACGAGAGCATCAAGCCATGAATATAATAAACAGAAGACAATTTCTATACAGCGCCGCATTAATTCTCTCGGCGCCGGGTTCATCACTTGCTCTCTGGTCATCTGATGAAAAGAAGGGAATCCTGCCAGGTACGGATAATATCAGAGGAACGATATTTAAAGGAGATGCTCCTGATAAGCCGTGGAAATGGTCCAAAGAAGGATTTCTCTACACAAAGCTCGGCAACAAGAATGTCATCTGCGGCATATGCCCCAACAGGTGTCAATTATTTCCGGGAGACCGGAGCGTTTGCCGGTCAAAAGTCAACATAGACGGGACACTTTACAGCCTTTCCTACGGAAATCCTTGCACCGTAAACGTCGACCCCATAGAAAAAAAACCGCTTTTCCATTTCAAACCCCGGACAAAATCATTCTCGCTTGCAGCGGCAGGATGCAATTTCCGTTGTCTCAATTGTCAGAACTGGGAAATATCACAGGCCAAACCCGGTGAAGTGCGCCACAGCGAGCTTTTTCCGGAAGATGTTGTCAGGGCCGCATTGAAAACCGGCTCAGAATCAATTGCATGCACATATTCGGAACCGATTTCCTATTTCGAATATATGATTGATATAGCTCGTCTTGCAAAAGAGAAAGGGCTTTCAAACCTTTGGATATCAAATGGTTACATAAATAAAGAGCCCCTGCTTGAACTATGCAGATATATGGACGGCGCGAATGTGAACATCAAATCCTTCAGTGACGATATATACAGGAAGCTGAACGGAGGAAGGCTTGAGCCTGTTTTGAATACATTCAGGACATTAAACGACAGGGGTGTCCACTTCGAGATGACCAATCTTGTTGTACCAGGTTACGTCGATGATCCTGAAATGGTTAAACGCATGTGCGGATGGATTCTTACCGATCTCGGACCGGATCATCCCCTGCATTTTCTCCGGTTCTTTCCCCAGTACAAGCTTGACAGGCTTCCGCCTACTCCCATATCAACTCTTGAAAATTTCCGGAGTATCGCAATGAAGGAAGGAATCCGCTATGCCTACGTGGGTAATGTGCCAAACCACGAAGGGATGAATACATACTGCCATAACGGCAAAAAATTAATTATAGAACGAAAGGGCTACCTGGTGCCCGCATATAATCTTACCGGAAACAGATGTAAATTCTGCAACACGGTTATACCCGGTATATGGACGAAGAGTGAGGCATGAAGCGCCGATCAGCTTCTCAAATCATTTTTCATCCTTTCGAATTCTTCTTTTGATATTTCACCTTTTGCGTAACGTTTTTTTAAAATATCCATAGCGCTTTCACTGTATGGAGTGTCATAATATTGCGGTTTCCGGGACCTGAACAATACGTAAATGATGACACCGGCTATTATTATAATTATCCATATTCTCAGCATAAATATATTCCCCCGTTGTCAGCAGCTTCGTAAATATTTGCTCTCTTCAAATACTCCGGTCTTTTTATCTTTCCTCGCATTGTCCCAGTTTCAGCATTCCATAAAGATGTGTTTCCTTAAAAAACAGCTCTCCGTTAAGCTCATTTATTCCTTATCGAAGGTCCCGCCTGTCACAAAGATTTTTATTCTCATACATAACTTTCTTCGACTGTACCACCCCATTTTTTCAGATTATTAACGATAAATTCGACGATTATCCGATGGGTTTCGCTGCCATTGCCTTTTACTTCAAGGGGCTTTCCGAATTCAACGAAAATCGTTTTATCCGGATCAACCGGCCCCATATCCTTGATCAGCCTCCCGTTTCCCTGAAAATCGGTCTTAAAAGCAACAGGAACAACAGGCACACCCGCCCTTCGTGCAAGCTTTACTCCCAGAGAATTGAAAGAGGCCGGATTGAAAACCGCGCTCCTTGTGGCCTGGGGAAAGATTACTACAGAATAACCGTTTTTTATGTATTCTTCTCCCTCTGAAAGAACTTTAAAAAGATCTTCCCTCGGATTCTTTCTGGATACTGTTATTGGTTTGATGGCTTTCATTATTGACCCTAAAACAGGATAATCAAGAAGTTCTTCCTTTGCCACAAATGTCAACCTGTTGAACGGAAGGAGAATGGAAGGCATGATAAAGGTATCTATCATGCTCATATGGTTTGAAACATACACGACAGATCCTTTATTTTCAGAAACATGAGTAAGACCTGACACATTCAGCCTTCCTCCTGCCGATTCTATAATTTTAACTATCTCAAAAGAGGACCGCCTCCATCTCTCCTGGTCATATTTGCCTAAGCGGGCCATCAGGCTTTCTCTTAGAATATGATCGGCAAGCATGGCATAATAGACAAAAGTAGGCCATCCTGGCAGTATTTCCGCCAATACCGGTTTTTTCCGAGGACTTGAATAAGAGTCCTCCGATTTAAGTATCTGTGTGAACTTTTCTATATTCATCCGAAATAGTTACTACTCAGGTTGTTTAGGCTGTAGGCTGAAGGCTGTTAGTCACGCATTTACCGAATCAAGGCGCTCAGAACCTTCTCGGTCTCCACCATTTTCGAGTCGCATTCGGGAACATCCAACTCATTTTCTTCCTACAAGCTAAATGTCTACAGCCTGTCCACCTGAGCAGTTACCCAAAATAAAATTCCCACCTTATATAAAGCAACAAACGACAAACTGATCGCCACAACTCTGCATAATATCAGGGATGATATTTTTTCAAAACAAGGGCGGCATTTGTGCCTCCGAAACCGAAAGAGTTGGTCATCGCTGTTTCCACATCTGCCTTGCGGGCCATGTTGGGAACATAATCAAGATCGCACTCTTCGGCAGGATTATCCAGATTTATAGTCGGCGGTATTATGCCGTCATGAATTGCGAGGGCGGTAAAAACGGTCTCGATACCCCCGGCGCCGCCCAGAAGATGTCCGGTCATCGATTTCGTTGAGCTGATCGGTATAGTATGAGCCTTATCTCCGAAAACGGATTTGATTG
>CAYVMK010000198.1:0-4902 GCA_964452445.1 uncultured Desulfonema sp.
GAATTTTATCTTACGGATATAATTACAATCGGATATAATTACAATAAAAACATAGGAGCAGTTATTGGGCAGGATAATGAAGAGTTATTGGGAATAAACAGCATTCAGGATTTGATGGCCATAGAACGCATAATTCAGAAACGGTTGGGTATTATATCTTGACTTTGGCATTAATGGGATATTATAAAAGATCTATAATGTGAGGTGGCGAGTTGGATAACGAATTGATTCTGCGGCAATTTGACGAAATAGAAAATAAACTTGAAAAAGTAGTTGCAGTTTGCAAATCATACGCGGCGATTAATTTAGAACTAAATAATAAAATAGTGAAATTAGAGGAGGAGCTGCAGGGGAAGATCGAGACGGAAAAGAGCTATTCACTGGAAAGAAATATTATCCGGTCAAAGATAGATAATCTTCTCAGCAAGCTCGATGGTATTACAGAAGCTCATAAATAGCAGCCAATAAAATTATTTTGAAAGGTAGATATTTATTTGGAACAATTTGTAAAAATTGATATTTTTGGGAAGCAATATACTTTTAAAGCCGAGACTGAATTTTCACAGGCTAAAGAAGTTGCCGATTTTCTCGTCAGAGAGGTTAGAAGGGTTGAATTACGTCAGCCGGATTTTCCGGCAAGCTATAACCAACTCGGAATTATGATTTTGACTGCCTTGAATATTGCAAATGATAATAGCGAGATTAAAAAAAATCATTCGGAATTCCTGCATGAAATTTCAGGCAAATCGGCAAAATTGCTCAGCAAATTGGATGATTGTTTAATGTAGGTGTTTACATAATTTATAGCTTGACTAAAAATTGGCAGAAAAGATACTATATTATTACTACCTTTCGACATCGTGATATGAACCGGCTGACATTATTTGAGTCTTTCTGTAATTTCCCCTGCATAGGGTTTGTCTCTGACCGGGATTTTAAGAAGCTGAAGTTATTTGTTGTTAAAACCCCTGCCGTGTTCGTGATTGGTATTTGTTCTTTGATCCAACAAAGATAATATCAGGAGCCTTCCTCGGTTTTGGTGTGCATGTTCTGCTTGTACAGAAAAGCCTAAAGAAACCATAAGGCGCCAACTTTGAACTTTCGGTTCAGAGACTTACCAACACGGCACTGTGCGGGGGTTCACAAATTTTCCAGGAGACCGGAAAGAGACATCAGTAAAGGGATCGGTTGATTCCCTGCCATTTTCCTCCCATCTATACAGCTATTTTCACACCATTAATCTTGACGGCTTCATAAAAAGTCGCAAATGCGGTATAGTTTTTAAAACCGCGAATAATAAGAAGTTCACTAATTTGAAAATATAGATCATCTCCAAATTAGTTGGTGATCCTATGAGGATTCAAGGGTTCCAGGATTGAAGCTCCCCGCCGCAAGCGTAGGGAAGCTTCAATATCAGGCTATACCCGGCATTTTGAAGACAGATAAACAGTTAACAACTGGAGATTAGTAATGTATCAATATATATTAGTCGGCATTCTCTTATTTTGTTTGGGATATGCCGTTTCCTATTGGGTAAAAGGTAAAATCACTTCCCGGAAAATCAAGGCGGCTGAAAATGAAGCTTCCAGAATAATAGCTGCTGCAAAAATAACGTCGGAAGCCGTTGTTAAAGAAGCTCAGATTGAAGCCAAAGACAAGCTTTTTAGAATGAAAAGCGAGTTTGATATTGAAACTAAAGAAACAAGAACTGAGCTGAAGAAACGGGAAAAGAGATTAATCCAAAAAGAGGAAAGTATAGATAACAAGCTTGAGCAGATTGAGAGGAGAGACCGGGAAATATCGCGAAAAGAGGCCATACTCCAAAAAAGGGAAGAAAATATTGAGCAAAGCGAAATTAAATATAATGAGCTGATCGAGGAGCAGAAAAAACAACTCGAAAGAATATCCGATCTTACCGCCGAACAGGCCAAGGATCTTCTGGTCAGAGCCATGGAGAATGAAGCAAGGCATGACGCTGCCAAACTGATTAAAAAGATCGAAAATGAAGCGAAAGAAGAGGCCGAAAAGAAAGCAAAAAACATTATGGCAACCGCTATACAGAGATATGCGGGAGAATATGTTGCCGAGCGCACCGTTTCTGTTGTTCAACTGCCTAATGATGAAATGAAAGGAAGAATTATAGGAAGAGAGGGGCGTAATATCAGGGCGCTTGAAGCGGCAACCGGGATCGATCTTATAATAGACGATACTCCTGAGGCAGTTATTCTATCCGGATTTAATCCTGTAAGAAGGGAAGTGGCACGCATATCACTTACGCGACTTATATCCGACGGCCGGATTCATCCGGCCAGGATAGAGGATATTGTGAAAAAAGTCGGACTGGAAGTAGATCAGGCAATTAAAGAGGCGGGAGAGCAGGCAGCCTTTGATTTGGGTGTACATGGAATTAATAATGAACTTATCAAGTTTATAGGGAGGTTGAAATTTAGAACAAGTTATGCGCAAAATGTTCTGCAGCATTCAATAGAGGTCGGTTTTTTAAGTGGAATAATGGCCTCAGAACTGGGTCTTAGCTCAAAGCTTGCAAGACGCATGGGCTTGTTGCATGATATAGGAAAAGCAATTGATCATGAAGTGGAGGGGCCGCATGCCGTTATCGGGGCAAACCTTGCAAAGAAATTTGGCGAAGCCCCCAAAGTTGTTCATGCAATTGCCGCTCATCATGAAGATGTCCAGCCGGCCTCGGTATATGCTTATCTCGTACAGGCTGCTGACGGCCTCTCGGGAGCAAGGCCGGGAGCTAGGAAAGAATTGCTCGAAAATTATATCAAAAGACTGGAAGATTTGGAAAAAATAGCAAATTCGTTTAAAGGAGTTTCGAACACCTATGCTATTCAGGCAGGAAGGGAGCTCAGGGTAATCGTGGAAAGCGGAATTATATCGGATGAAGATTCGGTGCTGTTAAGCAGGGATATCGCAAAGAAAATAGAAGAAACGCTTGTCTTTCCGGGGCAGATCAAAGTGATAGTAATACGCGAAACGAGGGCAGTAGAGTTTGCAAACAAATGAGGGAGAAATGGCCGGCTTAATGGATGTTTTTGAAGAAAGAGGTTTTATTGAGAAAACCACTCATGACGAGGAACTCAGAGACTATATCCGGAATAATAAAGCGACTTGTTATATAGGTTTTGATCCTACCGCGTCGAGTCTGCACGTAGGAAGTCTTGTTCCGATCATGGCGCTTGCCCATATGCAGAATTATGGCCACAGACCTATAGCGCTTGTAGGGGGCGGAACAGGTCTTGTCGGCGATCCAAGCGGAAAAACCGAGATGAGGAAGCTATTAACCCCTGAAATAGTCGATGAGAATGCCAGGGGAATAAAGAAACAACTTTCCGGATTTATTGATTTTAGCGATGGGGAAGCGCTTCTGATTAACAATAATGACTGGCTTTGCGAACTGAAATACATTCCGTTTTTAAGGGATATAGGAAGGCATTTTTCAGTCAATCGAATGATAAAAGCCGAAAGTTACAAATTACGGCTTGATTCTGAAGAAGGCCTCAGCTTTATTGAATTTAATTACATGCTGTTGCAGGCATATGATTTCTTGGAACTATTCGATAAATACGGGTGCAGGCTCCAAATGGGGGGGAGCGATCAGTGGGGGAATATTGTCGCCGGAATAGAACTTATTAGAAAAGTCCGGAAAGATAATTCATTCGGAATTACATTCCCGTTGATAAAAACCAGCAACGGCGCCAAAATGGGGAAAACAGCAAAAGGCGCGGTTTGGCTGGATCCCGAAAGGACAACTCCTTATGATTACTACCAGTACTGGATAAATGCCGATGACAGGGATGTGGAGCGTTTTTTAGCGCTTTTCACATTTTTGCCGATGGATGAAATAAAACAAACAGGCAATTTGCATGGATCTGATTTAAACAGCGCCAAAACTATACTTGCATTTGAAACAACATTACTTGCGCATGGACGTGATGAAGCTGTCAGGGCGTACAGAGCGGCGGCAAGCGTTTTCGGTGAACGCTTTATCCCAAAAAATATTTTGCCGTCAAGTTCGGCGCCAAGGGATAATTCGGTAATAGAAGAGGTCTCAGTTCCCTGTTCATACATGAATGCAGATATGTTTAATCCTGGAATACCGGCTTTTAAACTGTTTCATGATGTAAAACTGGCTTCATCAGGCGGAGCATCAAGAAGACTGATCGAACAAGGTGGCGCATATATAAACGACAGGCGTATTGAAAAGTTCGATGAATTAATTACTTTAAAGGATATCAATAAGATGGAAATCTTATTAAGATCAGGAAAAAAACGTTTCCATAAAATCAAAATAAACAGGTGAATATCGCTTGACATAGTCAGTCTCTGAGTATAAATAGCGCTTCTCTTTATTTGTTTTGACCGATACTTTCTTCAGCAAATAAATAATAGTAGTTTATTTAAAAGAGTTTATTTTTTGTTGACAGACAACATGCACAAGGGTAAGAGAGAAGCTCTTTTTTTAATGTCAGGAACGCTTTAAATAAAAAGGTTCGGTGTATAAAAAACTGCTTGACAAAGAAGGAAGAAAAATAGTATTTTATAGTTCTTTTCAAATCGATTGTGTTCTTTAAAAAGAAATAGTTACTATAAATAATAAAAATATTTCTTGACACAAAAGATGACTTAAGATATTGAATCTTTTTTGGTTAAAATACCGGCTGCTGTTTCAGCGGCTACTTGATCTTTGAAAACTAAATAGTGACAGCTTGTGAGTTAGGTCTCACGCATGCATATGCATGCAACAATTCGATAGTTTAATTGGAGAGTTTGATCCTGGCTCAGAATGAACGCTGGCGGCGTGCTTAACACATGCAAGTCGCACGAGAACTCTTTAGCTTGCTAAAGATAGTAAAGTGGCGCACGGGTGAGTAACGC
>CAYVMK010000199.1:0-4882 GCA_964452445.1 uncultured Desulfonema sp.
TTTGGTTTCAGATAGTTAACCTGAATTTCAAAAAACTTAACCGGACAGCAGTGATGGTAACTATTCAGCCACAGATTCACACAGATGAACGCAGATAGATTTAACTACAAAGAAGTAACAGATATTATTCTTAGAAGTTTTGTAACTGCCCAAGTGGATAGGCTGCAGGTGTTTAGCTAACAGCCTAAAGTCTAACCACTGACAGCCTGCAGTCTAAATAACCTGAGTAGTTACAATAAAAGAAAAAACATCAGTGATAATCAGCGTAGATCGGTGGCTGAGCAGTTACAAAATATGATCATCAACGGTATCGTGAAAGGCTATGTATCGCGTTCCTTATCAACGACTGACGCCGCTGTCAGCGCCCACTGACGGCTGCAAGGGGATTTTCTCCTAAATCCGGATCCAACCGGGTGGCTTTATGCGACCACCGGAGATGTCCCTCATAATTACCCCCCTGATCTCCTCGCGAAGACCTCCCGTCAAATCATGAATCCAGATGTCAAACTGAAGGGATTTTACGGTAACTGATACGGGTAAAATCCTGCAAACGTAGGTTTCTCCAGGCACCGTCGGATCGACGATGAGGCGTTCCTCAAAACCAACAGGAAAGGCAACGATATGATGAAACCGCTGTCCCCAGGCGCATGCGACATGAAGCGCTCCGTCAAAGGGAAACGGAGAACCGAGGGGGGCTGCAGGCGCCGGATGATCCGCTCCATGCACCTTTGCCACGGCGCCGCTCCCGGAAAGAAAAACGTCACCCCTGACATTCTGGTAGGATGGCCCAAAGGGCACCAGGTCGCCGTACAATTTTCGGGAGGGAATTCTATAGCAAATGCCATCCAGCGCCGATGCCATATCTATGGGCAGCCCGGCGATACGGTTCCCCGCGGCCGTAAAATTGACGACGGCATGAACTTTCGTCCTGATTGCTGTGGCGCCCCTTATAGGGCTGACGCTGATCAATTTGGAAGACAGGCGCCCACTTTCATAGACCTCCAATTCGTTATAAGCTTCGATGACAGGGGAATTCTCTTCAATATTCAGAAATCGGTCGAATGAGGCGAAACGCATACACCTGATGTGCGCATCTGGCCGATACGACTGCACAGAACCGGCCAGTCGTTGAAGTATCTCAACAGCGGGAAGAATGATTTTCCCGTCAAAATGGTGGTCTTTAAGATAGGGGTGAACGGTGATCGGAAGCGGGAGACGGATCCGTTCCATCATGCGTGAAGGGTCTGCCATTGAAGAGGCTGAAGAGATCATTATGGAAAATCCCCGCCGGTTCTGCTGCTCCCCTGCTGCTCAGGCTTTTTATCCCCGCTGAACATTTTCAGATCCTCAAAGCGATTCATTCTTTCCAAGCGTTGTATATTTTTTTGATACCGGCCCCGCCATCCGATCTCACGGATCTGCCTGTCTATGAAAAATTTCATGACAGGCTTGACCAGATACGTCCAGATGGACGTCCATAACCGGCCCTGCCCTTTTGCGAAGGCCGATGGTTTCCACCAGCCCAGAACGGTCTGCCTGTAATACCAAAAGGCGTATTGTAATTGATCCGATTCCAGATGCCTCGTTTTCACGTTTGCCCAGAGGCCGTTATACCGTCCGTAACGATTGTGATTCGTGACCAGCCCCTCCCTGATCAGATCCTCTCTGAGTTTGGTCTTGGGATAGGGCGACAGCATCTGACAGTACGAGGCGTCAGCCTCCAGATCAATTAAAAATTGATAGTTGCGCTTGATAGCCTCTTCATCATCATCGGGCAATCCGAAGATCAGCCCGCCGATCACCATGATGCCGTGCCGCCTGCAATTCTCTACGGCCCGCTTCGCCTCGGAGGAGATGTCGGCCTTTTCCATAGTCCGGAGATTATGCGGCGATACATTTTCAATTCCCAGAAAAACGGTCCGGAATCCCGCCTGGGACATTTTCTCCACCATAGTTTCATTTTGGGCTATGGAAACACAGTCGGCCTGCACGACCAGTTTCAAGTTTCGATATTTTCTCCGGATAATGGCATCACAAACCTTCACTACCCACCTGGGATTTAAAACCATGTTGTCATCGGTGATAAAGACCAGTCTCGTTTTTTTGTTGAAATAGATGTCGTCAAGATCAGCGATGATCCGTTCAATGGGATACGTCCTGTAGGAACGTCCGTACATATGATTGATGCTGCAGAAATTACAATTCCGGGTGCAGCCGCGGGAGGTTTCCATGACCTCTATTTTGCTGTACATGAAATGATATCCGCCAGTTAAGCGTCTATGATCCCGGAGGGGCAGTTTCAAGCGGGACAAATCAGAAAGCGGCCCCTGGTCGTTGTGAACCCAATGACCGTCCCGTTTGTAGGAAAGTGACGGTATGGCGTCTATGCTGTCCACACCCTCCAGAGCGTTCACCAGCCTGCGGAAGGTCTCTTCTCCTTCCCCTCTGACAATAAAATCCACGTCTTGCGTTTCGGCGGATGCAGTCATTTCTCCGCTCATCAGGGTAGCGTGATAACCTCCGACGGCGATCTTCACATGGGGAAGGATGCTTTTAATGAGTCCGATCAAGGCCAAACATGTCGGGTACTGCCAGGTCATGGCAGACAGGCCGATCAGGTCGGGATTGATTCTCTTTAAGGTTTTCGTCAGATAGGTTGAGATGCTTCTCCGTCTTCGCACCAGGTCAATCAGGCGGACATCATGGCCATCATCAACATTTCCGCCGATACAGGCAATGCCGTGATTGGGCATATGGATCGCCATTTCATGAATGATGGTAGGCACAACGTCCGGCATGGAGATGAGAATAACTTTCATCGCTTCATTTTTCTTTCCATGAGAGAACGCGCCTCCGCTATGAGACCGGACAGGGAAAAGGCATCGCTTTCATAATCCGGATCAAGGCTTCCGGCCAGTTCCATCTCAATGACATTTTCATCACAGGTATTGAATGAAAAACTCCCCGGAGGATAGAGTTTATTGGTGTTCCTAATCAATACCACTTTAATCGGCGCGTGACAGAGCCTGGCAATTCTGAAAGCGCCTTTGTCAAACTCTCCCAGCCTGCCGTCGCGGCAACGCGTCCCCTCCGGAAAGATAAAGAGATTTCCCCCTGCGGACAGATAATCCTTCATGTTTTCTATCTGGTGAATTATGCTTTCCGTAAACAGACCCTCCGTCAGGGAAGGAATATATCCGGATGTCTTCAAAATCCAGCCGAAAACGGGAAGTCTTAAATAGACGCTTTTGACAATGGTCTTCTGCTTTTCAAACAGCGAGACGAAAAGAATAGGATCAAGGAAGGAGAGATGGTTGGCAATGATAATGGAAGAGCGGATAGCGGAGACCTCTTCCGCTATATGCCATTTCACCCTGGGAACGATGGTTCGTAAAAGGGAGAAAAAAGACCGGTGGAGCAACCAATTCAATTTTTGAAAGTCCTCTTCACGCCTGACGGAAAAAAAGAAGCTATATAGATAAAACGGGGAAAACAATACGAGAAATCCCGCAATATAGTACGCCCACAGGATAATGGTGATGGTAAAATTAAGAATGTATTTTATCAATGTGGAAAACATGACTCGACCATTTTCAGTTGCCCTGAACCAAACCTGACTTTACAAATATCGTTATATAAAGTCATAATTATTAATTTCATCTATAAATCCGCAAGTTTAGAATGAGAATTGCGATGAAGATTACCAATCGAAACAAAGTAACGACAAACTAAGCCATGCTGCTACGGACTGCGAGACACGCCCCGTGCATGCCCGGCGTCGGCTTGAGTGATTAGTTAGCGTTTGACTTCATTACTACCATCCCCCTGCCAGTTCGTAACGCAAACCGTAGTGATAGGTCGACAACATCTCGGCAGATTTTTTCAAGGCAAGTTGAAGGTCTGCCAGTGGATCATTATCGTGCTCGAATGAGTCAACGATATTGTCACTGTCATCAGTACGACAAAGGCCTTTACGTATTTACCACCGTCGTTCATCTTAGAAAGCATGCCCTGTGACTGGTCTTCCTTGAATGAAGATTTGCCCTCATCTGAACCCAGATCTCTGGTAAATGGGTATCGGAAGAATGTGCCAGTTGAATCCGCTCCATCGATAGCTGATATCCATTCATCCAAATCAACCGGTATATCAGTCCAATTGGTTCGGGATATAGAATCAAACTCTGGCTTATGGTTGACCAGAATGGATTTGAAGTAGCCATACAGCAGAGCAATACTATGTACCTGATGAATTGGCTTCCATTTAGCATCTACAAGAATTTTAGGTGTGCTATCGAACGGTTCATTTCCGTAAGACAGCTTGAGCCTTTTGTGAATTACGATAATCAAAGATTTCAGAAAAAGCTCAATAGAATGTCGAAACAAAAAGTTTATGGGAAGATGGCCATTCAATAGCCTCTCTTCATTTCCTGGCTCCATCAGTCGATCCGCAGCATTCTTGAATGCCTCGCCAGTTGCACCAAATCCATAATCGTAGTGTCGGTGAAGGGGCATAAGAAGATAGTGCACCATAGCTATAGCCTCTTTATGTTTGAACGCTAACGATCAAGGTCACTTGCGCCGCCAAAAAACTTCCCCGTCAAGGCCGCGAAGGTCCTCGGCGTCAAGTGAACCGTCTGGTGTACGCCCGGCACGGGCGTGAATTTATGGGGTGAAAGTCCCCTGTGTGTGAATCCTGTTAATGATTAATTTCATTAGCATAAACATTAGCCGAAGGCAAGGGCGGAATCGTGAGGTTCTGTCTGAAGGGCTGGAGCGAAGCGTAAGGCGAGCCGCAGGCGAGAGCGACCAAAGGGAGCGGCAACGCGGAGTGCAAAGCTATGAGCCGACGAGCAGAAACAGCATATAAGGCCCAGTCTCCGGG
>CAYVMK010000200.1:0-4860 GCA_964452445.1 uncultured Desulfonema sp.
AATTCATTGACATGCTCAAAACTTGGAAGCCCCGCTCTTCAGAGCGGTGAGCTTCACAATAAGTGCAAAAGGATTTGGAGGTAAAATGGCAAAGCTCAACAGGAAAACCGGTTTTATCGGCGCCGGAAACATGGCGGAAGCATTTATCGGAGCCGTTACACGGACCGGAATCATTCCTTCATCGATGATATATGCAAGCGATGTGAACTCAGAGCGGCTCAGCATGTTAAAAAAAACTTACGGCATATCGGTCACGGATGATAACTTTAAAATTTTTTCAATGTGCGATATAGTGGTCCTTGCCGTAAAGCCGCAGCAGATGTCCGATGTTTTGTCTCGGATTACAAGCCGCAATGAATACGGCATAGAGCGCAGAAAATTAGTAATATCCATAGCAGCCGGAGTTTCTTTAGGAAAACTTGAAAGTTTCCTGTATGCTCTGCTTGAAAGAGAGGTGAGCGATAAACTTCCGATCATAAGGGTTATGCCGAACACGCCGGCTCTTGTTCTGGCGGGTATTTCCGGGATGACACCGAACAGGAATTCCGTACCGGATGATATCAATACCGCAAGAACCATTCTTGAAGCTATGGGGAAAGTGATCGAGTTTAAGGAGGAAGCTCTTGATGCCGTAACCGCACTTTCAGGTTCAGGGCCTGCCTATGTTTTTTACCTTGTCGAAGCTATGATTCAGGGAGGCGTAGATATGGGGCTTGATCCTTATGACGCGTCAATACTTACGCTTACGACTTTGAAAGGATCCGTTGCCCTGATCGAAGAGATAGGTGAATCTCCGGAATTATTGCGCAGGCGTGTAACTTCTCCCGGAGGGACAACCGAGGAGGCGTTCAAGGTGCTGGAAAAAAAGAGGGTAAAGGAAACGATAATTGAAGCTATGGCTGCAGCAGCAAGGCGCTCAAAAGAGCTCATCCGGTGAATATCATGTTTACTGAAACAATATCATATTCGGCCGCCTTTATTGCAGGACTCGTCTCTTTTTTTTCTCCCTGCATATTTCCGCTTATTCCCGGGTATTTTACATTCATTACCGGGTTTTCGCTGGATCAGCTTACAGGTGAATATGATGTCCGGATAAGAAAAAAAGTATTCTTTTCAACTGCCTCATATGTTTCGGGCTTTTCGGCGGTTTTTATCCTGATGGGCGCATCCGCTTCATTTCTTGGCGGGATTGTTTTTGAATACCGGCAGATAATAAGTGTAGTTGGCGGCCTGATTGTGATTCTACTTGGAATTCATTTAACCGGTATAATACGCATCAGGAGCCTGGAATTTGAAAAGAGGATTCAGGTAAGAAACAAACCTCTTACTTATATCGGAGCGTTTCTTGTAGGAACGGCTTTCGGGGCAGGCTGGAGTCCGTGCATCGGGCCGTTGCTGGGCTCCATACTGATATATGCCGGTAGCCGGGAGACGGTTTACGAAGGTATTTTTCTTCTTACTTTCTATTCGGCCGGGCTTGCCGTTCCGTTTATCGCAATATCGGTTTTCATAAATTTTCTTATGACATTTATTAAAAAAGCGACCTTTGCAATGAAATATATTAACGTTGCCTCGGGGGTACTGCTTGTTATTGTTGGGCTGTTTCTTGTTACAAACAGGCTATAGTCAGTTTCCAACCGGAAATGTCCCTTTTGGGCGATCTCTGTGTCAATCTGCGGGATTTCTTGTGCGACGTACTATGCGTACGTCTCCGCGCAATCACTTGATTTCCTTGAGCTTGCCCAAAATTGCCGATTTCCGAATTGGAAACTTGCATGTGTCCGAATATAGTTTCCGGATGGACATTATTCCTGTGGCAAAGGAAGAAAGAGAGTAAAATGAAAACAATAAAATCAGCAGGCCTTGTTATTCTGGCTTTTTTCTGCGCATCCTTATGGGCGCCGCAATATGCCTTTTCCTCTGATAATATAAAGTGGCACTCATATAAAGAAGGCATGGAATCCGGAATAAAGAATCGGAAAAAGGTGTTTCTATATTTTTATTCCGATTCGTGCGGATATTGCGAGGAGATGGAAAAAGTAACGTTTAAGGATATATCGGTGATTGATATTCTCGATAAAAATTTTATTTCCGTAAAAGTGAATGCGGACAAGGAAAGAAAGGCCGTCTCCAGCTATAATGTAAGGGGTCTTCCCAGCAACTGGTTCATAAGGGAAAACGGAGAAACCATAAGCAATCTTCCGGGCTATATTCCTCCGGATATGCTCTTCTTTTTCTTAAAGTACATTTATACCGACAGCTATAAAAGCATGTCTTTTAAAACTTATATAAATAATTACATAACTTCCGGGGGAAAAGTTTTAAAATAAGGATCATCTCCAAAAGAGTTGGTGATCCGGGATTCGAGGGTTCAAGCCCGCCCTGGCGCGACATAACGGCTATACAAGCCGGACATCGCAAACCAGGTCTGGGCCAGGGGATTCGAGTGAAAAATCCGCCGTTCTCTATGTGGCCTTCGTGGTTAAAATCGGATTTTTTACGGAAATATCGGATATGGAAACAGATTTATCAGTTATTAAAAATATTATCATAAATGCCGACCGTCCCGGCGTTCCGTCCGGGTTGTCTTACGATCAGACGTGCGTATTCATGCTTCTGTTTGACAAAGACGGAGAGCTTAATGTTCTTGCGGTTCAGAAAACGGATAATGAAGGATATCCCTGGCGCAACCAGGTGGCTTTTCCGGGAGGGCATATCGACAAGGAAGATGTAAGCCCCGTGGAAGCCGCATACAGAGAGCTCGAAGAAGAAGTCAATATCAGGAAAGAGCATGTCGAACTTATAGGTTCCCTCGGACATTTTCAGACCATAAACAGTAAGGATATAAAAGTATTTGCCGGCATATGGCAAACAAGAGGCGCCGTCAGATTTGAGCCGGCGGAAATTTCGAGGGCGCTTGAGATACCTCTTAACAAGCTTGTAAAGATCCATGTTGACTCAAAATTCCACGGGCGCATTCCGGATGTGATGGAACTTTTATACCCGCTTGATGATGTCATTATCTGGGGTGTAACTGCAAGGATACTGCATCATTTTATAGAACTTATCCTGCCGTTTTATGAACCGCGGGGGCCGAGCAGTGATTAATAACCATTCCGGAAAACTGTGATCCGGGTGCGACAGGCTATTTTGAAATACGGTCAAGATAATGCCTGATGAGCCGGACGGATGTTGAAATTAAGACTGCAAGGCTCAGTATTGAAAGAAGTGCGGGCACCCAGATGTAACCGGCGCATTGCACTTCTTCACGCGCTGCAGACATGCCTGCGATTCCGAACAGAAGTATAAGCAGCATTATAATAAAGATGATGATGCATGCCTTTTCGGAATCATAGAAAGGATAAATAGCCTTTCTGAACATTGGTTTTGGTTTGATAGTCATAATAAGACCGTATATTTGATAATTTCGTAAAAAGCACAATTCTTACCACGAAGGGCACGAAGAGCACGAAGGAGGGAAAAAATATATAATCTTTTCAGCTTCGTCAGCTTCGTGTTCTTCGTGGTTTTATAAAATTATTACGCTTTTACAACTTTTTACGGGTCCGTCAAAATTAACAAACCTGTAAAAAAACTGATTTTTACGACGATATCTATGATTGTTTATTTTAAATGATAAATCAAGATGAAATAAAAGACGATGCCTTCATAATAATTCTTCGCAGATGTGGATTGTGCTGCATTCTTTTTATTCTGTTTATTACGTGCGGGTGTGCTTTGTCGCAGAAAAAACTGACGATAGAAGATTTGAACATGCAGTTTAAGGAAGGGGCCATTGTTTCCGCCAAAAGAGGCGGTGCCGTACCTTTTGATGATTTTATTGCCGATTTGAAGGAATCACGATTGATTTATGTCGGAGAGATACATCCGTTAAAATCACATCATGATATCCAGCTTAAAATAATTAAGGAACTATACAGGAAAAATCCGAATCTTACAGTAGGAATGGAGATGTTTGACCGGACATACCAGCCCCTACTCGATAAATGGTCTGAAGGAAGCCTTGAAAGGAAAATATTTATCGGTAGAAGTCACTGGTATGCAAACTGGAAATACGATTTTGAACTTTACAGTGATATCCTTGAATTTTTGAAAGAAAACAGGATCAGACTTGTCGGACTGAATATTCCTTTCCATATTCCTGCCAAGATTTCAACCGGTGGTATCGATAGTTTGTCGGAAGATGAAAAAAAATATCTTCCTCACAATATCTACGGAACCGATTCGGCCCACAGAGAATATGTCGAGAAAATCTTCGGACAGCACAAAATAACAGGCAGGGATGATTTTAAAAATTTTTATGCGGCGCAGTGTGTCTGGGATGATACAATGGCAGAAACCGTCAGCAATAACCTTAAAGAAGGTCTCATGGTGATTATTGCCGGAAATGGCCATATATTAAGATACGGAATACCCGGAAGAGTCTTTGCGGGCAACGGTCTTCCATACAGGATTATTTTTCTTGCGCCTGCTGGAACTTCCGCCGGGATGAGGCATGTCGATTATATCTGGGTGACGCCTTAAGGCAGGCGATAAGCCTTGCATGGAAAATAATGGAAATTCAACTTGTTATGCAACCGGCAAAAGTTAAAATCTCCTATGACCGCAAATAACGGTTGGCATTAATATTGCCCTTTGGCCATAAGTTGGTTTAATCGTTCGGGTAAATCCGGACGTCGAATGATTTTTTTCATCTCAGGGCAGATATTCCCCTTCTCTTTTTGCTCTGCTTTTATTTTTTCTATTACAAGACGGCTGTCAATTTTTTCAAAACGCTCTTCTAAACAGGAGTTTAAGGGCATTTGTTCTGAAATTCGAAAACAACTTGCAATATCGGAT
>CAYVMK010000201.1:0-4834 GCA_964452445.1 uncultured Desulfonema sp.
CTGCGTTTTCCTACCCCTCAAGGGGGTACTGAAAAGAGTCCCGTTTATCGGGGTTGGGACTTGTTTAACACCCGTATTTTTAAAGTATTTTTTAAAATGGGGGGGGGCATGATGGACGAGGAAGCGAAAAATGGTCAAGCGCCTTCGGAGAAAGATTCGATTGAAGACCCGGATCTGATGAATCTTCTTGATGAAGTGAAAAGCGCCCTGGATGATGATGATGAAATCATCGAACTTACTGAAGTTACTGACGGCGCCGAAACAGAAGAGATTTCTTCGGAGAATCGGCCCCCGGAAAGCGAATCAGCCGAGGATTCGGACATTATTATCAAGGATCTGGATGATGACCTGGGCATAGACGACTATGTAAAGGATGATTTCGCAGCCTCCCTCGGGATGAAAATAGAAACCGACCCTGATTTTTCGGTTAAACAGCCCGAACCGGAAGAACTCGATTTGGGCGCCGGAAAAGAAGATGAATCCGGTAAAATAACAATATCTCAACGGCAACTCGAAGAGGCAATCGAACGAGTGGTCAACAAAATGCTCGGCGATAAAATCGATTCCATACTTTCAAAGACAATCGAAAGGGCTGTTTCACAGGAAATAATCAGATTAAAAAATATTCTTCGCGTCAGCAACGAGGAAGATACAGATTAATCACAGGTTTGTCTTACCGGGTTTATCCCGTTAACAGTTTAATATATTTTTTTATGTCATAATTACCGGGGATTATTAATTAATCCCCCTTTTTATTAGTAAGTAAGAGATTATTTCCTGCGTTTTTCTACCCCTCAAGGGGGTACTGAAAATAGTCCCGTTTATCGGGGTTAAAGTGTAAGGCTTTAACAAAACATAAATTGATTGCAGTTTCGTAAAAAATAAAAATTTGTTCTTTTCTGTCATTCCTGCGAAAGTGGGGCACATAGTGAAGCACCCGCACTATCCAGTCTTTTCAGCTATTTCTGGACTCCCGTTTTCGCGGGAGTGACGACTTTGAGACTTTTTACGAAGCTGACAGTATTGTATTCCGGGAGTAATGGTGATGAGTTCCGATTTGCTTCAAAAAGGTTATGAGCCAGAGGGAGTTGAAAAACGCTGGTATCAGTTCTGGGAAAAAGAAGGGCTTTTCGAAGCCGGGGAGAAAAGCGATAAAAAAAGCTATTCCATAGTTATTCCACCGCCCAATGTAACGGGCGTTCTCCACATGGGACATGCCCTCAATGTCACCATGCAGGATATACTTTGCCGCTACAGAAGATTGCGGGGAGACAACGTGCTCTGGATGCCCGGCACGGATCATGCCGGAATTGCGACACAGAATGTTGTCGAAAAGAAGCTTGCTGCCGAAAAAACCGACAGGCATAAACTAGGACGGGAAAAATTCATAGAAGCCGTCTGGGAGTGGCGCAGCCAATCCGGGAGCGCAATTATCAACCAACTGAAGCGCCTCGGCGCCTCCTGCGACTGGAAACTCGAACGGTTTACAATGGATGAAGGTCTTTCACTGGCGGTCCGCAAGGTTTTTGTTCAGCTTTATCATGAAGGCCTTATCTACCGGGGCAACTATATAATCAACTGGTGCCACCGCTGTCATACCGCACTTGCCGATCTTGAAGTTGAACACGAGGAGATCGACAGCCATCTTTATTATATCCGGTACCCGTTCCCCGACGGTTCGGACGGTATCGTTATCGCCACAACACGTCCGGAGACCATGCTTGGCGACACCGCGGTTGCGGTTAACCCGGATGATCCCCGCTACCGGAATTTGAAAGCAGTTTCCGTCACGCTCCCCCTTTTAGACAGGGAAATACCCGTAATCAGGGATGCCTATGTTGACATGGCTTTTGGAACCGGCGCCCTCAAAGTAACGCCTGCCCACGATCCCAATGACTTTGAAATCGGAAAACGGCACAATCTTCCGGAAATAAAGGTCATAGGAGACGACGGGAAAATGACTCCCGATGCCGGAAAATTCGAAGGGCTTGACCGGTTTAAATGCAGGGAAGCTGTTGTCAAAGCTTTGAAGAAAGACGGACTTCTGGAAAAAGTTGAACCGATAAAGCACAATGTCGGGCACTGTTACAGGTGCAAGACTATTATCGAGCCCAATTTGTCCAGGCAGTGGTTTGTGAAGGTGAAACCCCTGGCCGAGAAAGCAATAGAAGCTGTTGAAACCGGACGAACCAGAATTGTTCCTGAAATCTGGACCGGCACATATTACGACTGGATGAAGAATATAAAAGACTGGTGTATCTCCCGGCAGATATGGTGGGGCCATCAGATACCTGCCTGGACATGCGAAAAATGCGGACATCTTATCGTATCAATGGAAACGCGTGCCTCGTGTCCTGCATGCGGGAGCGACTGCCTCGTTCAGGAAACCGATGTCCTTGACACATGGTTCAGCTCAGCGCTCTGGCCCTTTTCCACAATGGGATGGCCCGAAGAAACCAGGCTGCTCAAGACCTTCTATCCGACATCCGTCCTTGTTACCGGCTTTGACATTCTCTTCTTCTGGGTAGCCCGGATGATGATGATGGGCATTCATTTCATGAATGACGTCCCCTTTAAAGATGTTTATGTTCATGCGCTTGTCCGGGATGAAGAGGGTAAGAAAATGAGCAAGTCAAAAGGAAACGTCATTGACCCGTTAAACATAATAGATCAGTACGGGACGGACTCCTTCCGCATGACGCTTGCGGCATTTGCCGCGCAGGGCAGGGATATCAAGATGTCGGAAAAGAGAGTGGAGGGATACCGCCATTTTGTCAACAAGCTCTGGAACGCAGCCCGTTTTGCTCTCATGCATTTAAAGCGGGAAGACACGGAAATAAAATATGAAAATCTCTCTCTTCCCGACAAATGGATACTTTCAAGGTTAAAATCCGTCAGTGAAAATGTTTCGGCCGCCCTCGATAATTACAGGTTCAATGAGGCGGCCGGTGTTCTTTATAAATTTGTATGGCACGAGCTGTGCGACTGGTATCTTGAAGCCATAAAGCCGTCTCTTTACGGACACAAGGGTGAAGATAAAAAGGATGCCGCACTGAATACTCTCCGGCGGGTTTTCCATGACACACTTATCCTGCTTCACCCTTTCATCCCTTTTGTCACGGAAGAGATCTGGCACAAGCTTCCCGGAACGGAGGGGTCCATCATGAAAGCCGTATTCCCTTCGGATGAAAAAGATTTTCAATCCCTCTCCTGCGATCCTGAAGCGGAACCGATGATGGAGCTCGTAATTGAGGTCATAGCAGGAATAAGAAATGTAAGAGGCGAAATGAACATCACGCCTTCTGCATTCCTGGATGTCATCCTCCATTCGGATGACGGGGCCGTGAGAAGCGTAATATCACAGAACGAGGATATTATCGCTGATCTTGCAGGCATTAAATCCTTTTCAGTCAAAAAACCCGGGAAACGGCCGAAAAAGGCAGCCATGGGTGTTACAGAAAGGGCGACGATATATATTTCCCTTGAAGGAATAATAGACTTTTCAAAAGAAAAAGACCGCCTTGAAAAAGAGCTCGGAAAACTGAAAGATGAGATAGCTGCTTCGAATAAGAAACTGAGCAACGAAGATTTCCTGCGAAAGGCCCCCGACGATATAGTGGACAAAGTAAAGGAAAAGCGCCGGATTTTAGTTGAAAAACAGCAGAAACTCATGTCAAATCTTGACAGAATAAAGATTATTGAAGCGGAATAAAATGCATTCCATAAAACATTTAATTCAAATTGCTCTTGAAGAAGATATCGGCCCCGGTGATATCACAACCGATAATGCGGTTGACCCTGAAATTAAAGGCAAAGGCATTATTCTGGCAAAAGAGCCTTTGACGCTGGCAGGCATTGAAGTTGCCGGGGATGTTTTTGCCCTTATCGATCCTCAGGTTGTTTGCAGGTTTCTTTTCAAAGACGGTGATGATGTTGCAAACGGCGATATCGTCATGGAAGCGGAGGGAAGGCTGCGCACTCTCTTAAAAGGCGAGCGCACGGCATTAAACTTTATCCAGCGGCTCTCCGGAATTGCCACAAACGTCCGTTCTTACGTAAAGCATCTTGACGACAGGAATATACGCCTTGTCGACACCCGCAAAACCGTTCCGGGATGGAGGGTTCTTGAAAAATACGCGGTGCGGGTTGGAGGCGCTTATAATCACAGGATGGGATTATATGACGGTGTCCTGATAAAGGATAATCATATTGTCGCATGCGGGGGAATTACAAAAGCAATCGAGCGGGTACGGGCTAAAGTCTCTCACCTTGTAAAAATCGAAGTTGAAGTTTCAGACCTCTCTTCCGTAAAAGAAGCTCTTGCCGCAAAAGCCGATGTCATCATGCTCGACAACATGAATATAGGCCTGATAAAAGAGGCGGCTGCTATAATAGGCAAAAAAGCGATTATAGAGGTTTCCGGCGGAATCACAAAAGAAAATTTAAAGTCCTTTTCAGGCGCAGGGGTTGATCTTATTTCAGTCGGAGCGCTCACTCACTCTGCAAGGAGTGTGGATATGAGCATGCGCATAATCCAATGATTCCCCTTCGCGACACAATACCCTCCAGAAACCATCCGGTAGTAAACAACTCCATTATAGGCGTCAACATTGTCGTTTTTCTTATCCAGCTCACACAGGGATCCGCTCTTTACGATTTCGATTACCTTTACGGCCTTGTGCCGGCACGTTATTCAATACCACAAATTTCCTACTATTTTTCCGTCACAGAGCAGATTTTCCCCTTCATATCCTTCATGTTTCTTCACGGCGGATTTCTCTATCTTATAAGCAACATGTGGACCCTCAACCCACCACCAAACACACCCAACACA
>CAYVMK010000202.1:0-4830 GCA_964452445.1 uncultured Desulfonema sp.
GGCGGCTACACGGCGGGCATTCTCACCACACAACTCGGCATCCCCTATGAAATCATCCCGGGGGTAAGCTCTGCCATGGCTGTGGCGGCAGCCCTTAAGGAGGAGTTCACCCTGCCGGAAGTAACCCAGACCCTGATCATCACAAGGCTTGGAGGCAGGACCCCCGTGCCGGAGAAAGAGGCATTGAGGAGGTTATCTGAGATAAGGGCGAGCATGCTCATATTCCTCAGTGTGGGGATGATGGATGAGGTGGTCTCAGAGCTTCTCCACGGCTATCCTGAGGATACACCTGTAGCAGTGGTTGAAAAGGCAACATGGCCGGAGGAGAGGATCATCAGGGGGACACTGAAAGACATAACGGAGAAGGTCAAAGAGGCTGGTATGGAAAGGACAGCCGTAATCGCTGTAGGAGATTTTATGCGTGGACTAAAGAAGGCATCCAGGCTTTATGATAAAGACTTCACCCATGGGTACAGAAGATAGTTCAGGGGTCAGGGAGCAGGGGGCGGGGATCAGGGGGTACGGTTCAAGGGTTGCCATAATATGCCTCACCCGAGGGGGCGTTGAGCTGGCCAGGAAACTCATGGGTTTTCTGCCAGATATGAGGCTATATGGGTACGAACCCTTAGACCTTGAATTTTCAAAACTCGAAAGGTTCTCATCCTTACGAGGACTGATAGGGAGGCTCTGGTCTCACCACAATGCCCTCGTGTTCATTATGGCGACAGGCATTGTAGTAAGGACAATAGCGCCTCTTATAAAAGACAAGAAGATAGACCCTGCTGTTGTGGTCCTTGATGAGAAGGGCAGGTTTGCCATAAGTCTCTTGAGTGGACACATAGGGGGCGCCAACAGACTGGCAAAAAAGATAGCGAATTTCCTCGGCGCTCAACCGGTGATAACCACTGCCTCTGATGTAAATGAGAGACCCGCCCTTGACCTCCTGGCCCTGGAGCGGGATCTCTATGTCGAGGACTGGGAGGGGTTGAAAAGACTAAGCGCTCGCATCATAGATGGGGAAAACATAAAGGTCTTCACCGACGGTGTTTCCTATGAGCTGCCTCTTGAGTTCGTCCCTGTAAAGGCGGGAGAAGATGCCCAGCTTATAATAACCAATAGGATTATGTCTTTTCCTGCCTTATATCTCAGGCCCAGAAATCTTGTCCTCGGCATAGGATGTAATAGGGGAACAGAGGCGGAAGAGATAGAGAAGGCTGTAAAGGATGTCTTTGGAAAGTGGGGCTTCTCCCCCAACTCTATCAGAAAGATAGCCACCGCCGATAAAAAGAAGGATGAGGCAGGTCTTCTCTGTTTTGCAGAAAGGTATGGTCTGAATATCGAGTTTTTCTCTCCAGAAGAACTCAACAGGGTCAAAGGGATAAGTGTCTCTGAGGCCTCCATGAGGGCCATAGGGGCGCAGGCGGTGGCAGAGCCGGCCGCTATCTTATCGGCCCGGTCTTCTCTTCTCATCCCAAAACAGAAAAGGGGGAATGTAACATTAGCAGTGGCAAGCTTTTCATTATTGGAATAGGCCCCGGGGGATTGGAACACCTTACGTATAAGGCAAAAGATGCCATTGATTCGGCAGGGGTGGTTATAGGATATAAGACGTACCTCGAGCTGATAAAACCCCTGCTCATGGGGAAAGAGATCATCTCTTCGGGGATGAGACAGGAGAGGGATAGGTGTAATAAGGCGATAGAGCTTGCCTCAGGAGGCAGAGTCGTGGCTCTGATAAGCGGTGGCGACCCTGGAATCTATGGGATGGCCGGTCTGGTCTTTGAGATGTTAAAAGTCAGGGAGCAAAATATTCAGAAATCAAATGACTTACGACTCACGATTCACGACTCACGATTCACGACTCACGATTCACGACTCACGATTCACGACTTACGACTCACGACTATCAGTTGAGGTCATCCCGGGTATATCCGCCTTGAACGCCTGTGCCGCAAGGCTTGGGGCGCCCCTTATGCACGACTTCGCCTCCATAAGCCTGAGTGATCTCCTGACCCCATGGGAAGTCATTGCAAAGAGGCTTGAGGCTGCATCAGCGGCCGATTTTGTTATCGTGCTTTACAACCCAAAGAGCAAGGCAAGGACAGAACAGATTGTAAAGGCAAGAGATACAGTCCTTAAATACAGGGATGGGAATACCCCTGTGGGGATTGTCAGACATGCCACAAGAGCGGATGAGACGATAACGATTACCACATTAAGTAAGATGCTAAGCAATGATATAGACATGCAGAGCATAGTGATCATCGGTAACAGCAAGACCTTTGTATGGCAGGGCCTTTTGGTAACGCCGAGGGGATACACCATATAGAAAGGGGTTCACGGTTCAAGGTTCAAGGTTAGAAAACGATGAACATAGACCAGCATGAAGATAAGGCAACCAACTGTGAACCGTGAACCTGACGACCTGAGTAGTTACAAGGCGGGAAGATGGATATGGACAAGGCGGTTATCATAGGAGGAGCCCACAGCGGTTCGGGCAAGACCACTGTGAGTATCGGTCTCATGGCCCTCTTAAGAAGGCGGGGGCTTGTTGTGCAACCCTTTAAGGTAGGACCGGACTACATAGACCCCGGTTTCCACGAAAAAGCCTGTGGGAGACGTTCTTACAACCTTGACCCGTGGATGATGGGCGAGAAAGGGCTGAAAGAGACATTTTTCCATAAGATGACAGGCGCCGATATCGGGATAATAGAAGGTGTGATGGGGCTTTTTGATGGAAGAAATGACGATACCGCAACATCCAGCACGGCGCATGTGGCGATGATACTAAACCTGCCGGTGATTCTCGTTATTGACGCCAGATCTGTAGCTCAGAGTGTGGGGGCGATAGTTTACGGGTTCGAAAACTATATGCCTGAACTCAAGCTTGCCGGTGTTATCTTCAACAGGGTTGCAGGAGACTCCCACTATGAGATGTTAAGACGTGCAGTCAAAGAGAGGTGCAGGGTCTCGATCCTGGGGTATCTTCCCCGAGATCCGGCTATCTCGATTCCCGAACGTCATCTGGGGCTTGCAGCGCCGGAAGAGGAGAAATGCGGCAAAAGATTTTTACATGACCTTGCGGATATTACGGAGAGACATGTAGATATAGACAGAGTTCTGGAGATTGCCGCCGGGGCCGCGATACAAAAACCATCCGGGGTATCGTTTATCCCATCTCCCTCTCCTGCAGGTCTGAAAGTGCGTATCGCTGTTGCCCTTGACGAGGCCTTCTGGTTCTATTATCACGATAACCTTGATGTACTCAAAGCCGCCGGGGCTGAGATTGTCTTTTTCAGTCCACTCCACGACCGTGTGCTTCCCGGAGATATCGTCGCTATCTATCTCGGCGGCGGTTATCCGGAACTGTATGCCAGGGAACTCTCAGAGAACAAGTCTATGAGAAAGGCGATAGAAGAATGGGCTCAAAGCGGCGGCCCAATCTATGGAGAATGCGGCGGATTGATGATCCTTACCGAAGGAATATACGATTTTAATGGGGAGTTCTTCGAGATGACCGGAGTGTACAAAACCAGGGTCAAGATGACTAGGGAAAAGCCCAGGCTCGGATACAGAGAGGTGGAATTCCTTGAAAGGACAATCTTAGGAGACAAAGGCGACCGGGTGAGAGGTCATGAATTCCATTATTCCGAACTCTTACATCAGCCTGAAAACGCAAGAAGGGTGTACAGTCTTGGAAGTTCACGACTCGAGGGCTGGCGGGTTAAGAATACATTTGCGAGCTATATCCACATACATTTCAAGAGCAATGATCGCATAGGGAGTAACTTTGTCGCATTCTGCCGGCAGGAAAACCCTCGGTTGCAGGAAGATTGACCAGGTTGCGTTGAAGAGGAGATTATGATGACTAAAGGAAGCGAGATCGAAAAGAAAAGCTTTGAAATAATTGCCTCCCGGATGAAAAAGAAAACGTTCCAGGAACTGGAGCTTCCCATTGTGATGCGCGTCATCCATGCCACCGGGGACTTCGATTTCGAGGACAATCTCAGGTTTCACCCTGAGGCTGTGAAAGCGGGCATCAGGGCATTAAAGAGTGGTAAAAACATACTTGTGGATGTGAATATGGTGGCTGCAGGAATAAACAGGAGACTTTTGGAAAGATGGGGGGGGAGTATCATTTCCGCGATCTCTGAAGTTGGAGACCAGGCCATGGAAGAAGGAAAAACAAGGGCCGAGGCAGCCATAGAGAAGGCCATTGATGAGAAGATAGGGATCGTCGCTATCGGCAATGCCCCAACTGCCCTCTTAAAGACGATGGAGCTTATAGACGAAGGGAGATTCAAGCCTGAGCTTGTAATAGGGGTGCCTGTTGGCTTTGTAAGTGCAGGGGAATCAAAGGAAGCCCTGGCAAAAAAAACATATCCATTCATCACCAGCCTCGGCAGAAAGGGCGGAAGCTCTGTAGCAGTTGCCGTAGTAAATGGGATACTCAGGCTTATGGAAGATTGCTCGCTGGCTGCCTCATCCTGTGGATAGTAAAGCCAGGAAGATGATTACAACTACTTGACCTGTCATTTGGAAGAATGCCTTTCAGACCGGGATCGGATAATGAAATAGGTCAAAACACAAGCAGCAATGGTTGCAATTATAAAGAATATCGTTAATTCAATCATCTGATTTCTCCTTTGTCTATGATAATGGCTAAGAAAAACATGGCGACTGAAAAGACCAGACCACTCAGAAATACGTGCCATGGAATTGTTACTGTAGAAACAAATTTGCCAATAACCATAGCCCCGAAAGATAGGGTTCCAAGGTTTATAAAAATTCTACAAATATTTTCCAGTTGTTTTGGTGTCAATTCCATTT
>CAYVMK010000203.1:0-4801 GCA_964452445.1 uncultured Desulfonema sp.
GGTATTGCTTCCCGAAGCAATCGAAGGCCTTTTAGATAAATACAATCTAAGCATTGGGGATTTTGCCAAGGTAATCTATCCGTGTCACTATGGGGCGGCACGCAAGAGTCTGAATAAGAGATCAGGGATTACTCCTGAAATGGACCAGAATAATCTGTTAGCCGAGATAGGTGATGTGGGCGCTGCCCAGCCATTGATTATGCTGGCAAATGCATTGGAGAAAGCAGAGCCGGGGCAAAAGATAATGGTTGTCGGTTTTGGGAGCGGGTGTGACGCGCTGTACTTTGAGGCCACCGAAAATGTAAAAAGGAGGAAGGGCGCGAAAGGGATATCGGGATATCTGAAAGAGAAGAGGTCCTTGGATAAGTATGAAAAATATTCTGTTTGGCGTAACATATTGCCGGGGGATTTGGGATTGCGCTCTGAGGTGGATCTTTGGACGCGGTGGTCTCTTAACTGGCGGAAACGAAAGGAGATTTTGGGACTTTGGGGGTCTAAATGCACGAAGTGCGGCACAATTCAATATCCTCCGCAGGGAATATGCGTTAATCCCGAGTGCGGGGCGGTCCGTCAGGTTGAGGACGTCCTGTTTTCGGACAAGAAAGGACGCGTTATCAGTTTTACCGGTGACAATCTGGCCGCCTCGTTTGACCCTCCCGCCATATACGGGTCTATTGAGTTTGATATCGGCGGGAGATTCATGTTCGATTTCACAGATTGCGGTCTTGATTCTTTGTCTGTGGGGACGCCTGTGGCTTTGAGTTTTCGCAGGAAATATTTTGATGAAAAAAGAGGCATAGCCGGGTATTTTTGGAAGGCTGTTCCTGTAAAGGAGGTGGTATAAATGGCAACCGGCATAAAAGATAAAATAGCGATTATTGGTATGGGTTGCACCAAATTTGGCGAGCGTTGGGATGCAAGCGGTGAAGATTTGATGATCGATGCCTTTGAGGAGTGCCTGGCGGATGCAGGGATCGAAAAAAAGGAGATTGAGGCGGGATATTTCGGCACACATTATGAGGAGATAAATGTGGGAAAATCTGCCATACCAATGGCTGTGGCGCTTAAGTTGCCCTATATTCCGGTGACCATTTTGCGCCACTGCCACAGAGGCTTTTAGAGGCGCTTGCTATGCTGTTGCGTCAGGCGCCTGTGACATTGCCTTGGCATTAGGTATGGAAAAGCTTAAAGATACCGGCTTTGGCGGGCTTCCAAACGCCGGGTCGTATGGCGTCATGGATTTTGTTTCGGGAACAAATTGGACCGCTCCCGGGCAGTTTGCTCAACTGGCCACGGCCTACTCAGCGACATATGGGCTGCCGATGGAGAAAATCAAGGAGGCGATTGCCCATGTTTCTGTTAAAAGCCACAGGAACGGCGCTATGAATCCTAAGGCGCATCTGCGCGCGCCCGTGACTCAGGAACAGGTTATGGCGGCTCCTATGATTGCCTATCCGTTAGGTTTGTTTGATTGCTGCGGAGTGAGTGACGGCGCAGCCGCTGCTATTGTGACTACGCCCGAAATTGCGAGAAGCCTCAAAAAGGATGATGACTTTGTGTTGGTCAAGGCACTGCAGATAGCTTCTACTTCGGGCGAAGAAAGCATTCATAATAAATGGGACGGCGCGCATGTGGAATCAACTACTCGGGCAAGTCTCAGGGCGTATAAGGAGGGCGGTATCAAGAATCCACGGGAAGAGATAAATCTGTTGGAACTTCATGATTGCTTTTCGATTACGGAGTTCGTAACGTATGAAGATATTCATATTTCTCCAAGGGGAAAGGCTTATGACGATGTTATGAGCGGCTTCTATGACCTTGACGGGAATGTCCCGTCTCAGGTGGATGGAGGGCTTAAGTGCTTTGGGCATCCAATAGGCGCGTCAGGCCTGAGAATGCTGTATGCCCTTTATGAACAGATGCTGGAAAGGGTCCCGGATGAGAGAAAGGTCAAAAATGCCCGTTTAGGATTGGCGCATAATCTGGGAGGAATACCAAACTATAATGTTGTCAGCATTGCGATAGTAGGCAGGGATTAATAATCCGGGAGGTTAAGGAATGTACGATCTAAGCGGAAAGGTAGCGCTGGTTACTGGCAGCTCCATGGGATTGGGGAGAGCCTTTGCTCTGGATCTTGCGAGGGCAGGCGCGAGTGTTGTTGTTAATAACCGAAAAGGCGGAGAGCTTGCAGAGTCTGTGGTAAAGGAGATCCAGGATATGGGGCGGCAGGCGATGCTTGCTCCATGCGATATCGGTGACCCCCGAAGTGTATCTGAAATGGTTGAGACTGTCATGACGCAGTTCAAAAAGGTGGATATCTTGGTAAATAATGCCGGGATTTCGATTGATGGAACTACCGTCAGGTGTGATCCTGAGGATTGGGACAGAGTGCTGAAGACAAATATCTACGGGACACTTTATTGTACCAAGTACTGTCTCCCCTCCATGATTGAACAGAAGTGGGGTCGTGTTATCAATATAAGTTCATTGGTTGGGCAGATAGGGGTTATCGGTACGCCAGCATATACAGCCTCAAAATCCGCGCAAATTGGTTTTACCAAGACGGTAGCCAAGGAGGTGGCTCGAAAAGGAATTACAGTTAATTGCATTTCCCTTGGCTATTTTGAAGGTGGGGGTCTCCTTGAAACTCTCCCTGATAAAATCGCTGGGGGTATTCTGGCCGGCATTCCTGTGGGCAGGTGGGGAAAACCCGAGGAAATTACGAGCGCTATCAATTATTTGGTCTCTGATTTGGGCGGGTATATCACAGGGCAGGCGATTAACATCAATGGTGGATATTTTATGTAAGCAGCGCAGCGGACTTAATTAAGTGCTTTACTTTTTTATAGGAGGTGTGGCATGAGTGATGTGAAGAAGGCCGGTGTTCTTGGTTCCGGCATGATGGGTTCTGAAATTGCCCTCTGTTTTGCCATGTCCGGCATTGAGGTGGTTATTAGAGATATTTCTATGGATGTTGCAAAGAAAGGGATAGAAAATGCGGGGAAGGCATTGGACAGACTCGCAAAAAAGGGTAACTTTGATGCTGGTAAGAAGGAAAAAACTCTGGCTCTTATGAAGCCAACGGACGGCTGGGATCTTTTTTCGGATGTGGATTTTGTAGTTGAAGCCGTATTTGAAGATCTTAAAATCAAGAAGGATACGTTTGCCGATTTGGACAAAATCTGCAAGCCGGGGTGTATTTTTGCGACAAACACATCCAGCCTCAGGGTGACTGCATTAGCTTCGGCTGTGAGTGAGGAACGAAGGGGAGCTTTCTTGGGGACCCATTTCTTTTCTCCTGTTTCTATTATGAAGCTGGTTGAGGTTGTGCATGGGTTAGAGACAACAAGTGAGACCGTGGGAAAAACCATGGAATTAATGCGCAAGATAGGAAAAACTCCAATTCGGACAAAGGATGTGGCGGGTTTTGCTGTCAACCGTTTGCTCCACGCCATGTGGATTGAAGCTCAAAGGTGTGTGGATGAGGGCGTGGCTACGCCGGAAGACATCGATACTGGATGTAAATTGGGACTTGGGCACCCAGTTGGACCATTTCAACTAGGGGACTTGGTCAGAAACGATGTGGTTCTGACTATCCAGAGGATTCTTCAGGAAGCTTATGGCGAACGATTTATGCCGGGCCACTGTCTGATACAGAGAGTGGATGCAGGATGTTTAGGACGTATTTCCGGCCGGGGATGGTATGACTATCGAGAAAAAAAATAGTCCAAATCTATGCATAGAAGCGGAAGGGCAGTACATGAGGAAAAAAACGGTTAACGTAGATGTGCCATACGCTTGAGCGCTGAAAAGAGCCATATCCATAGGGCTGGTCACTGAGGTTGTTCCGGTGGATCAACTGGAAGCCAGGTCTGGGAATTTGGCCAAAAGGCTCGCAGCTATACCGGGTGTTGCCATGAAGTCATGTAAGACCGCTATGAGGGCTGGTCTGAACTGCGGGAAGGAAGGGCTGCGGATCGAGGAAATGGCCTTTTGCATGCTGTTCGGCACCGTTGATCAGAAAGAAGGCATGAACGCTTTTTTGGAAAAGCGAAAGCCGAAATTCCAGGGAAGATAGGCTGCTTGGAAAGATGGCGCTTAAATTGTAGATTTTGAGGCGATATTGAGGGCATTATGAAAATAAATGAATTGTTTAGTCTTAGGAAGATGGTCGCAATAATCACAGGTGGTGGTAGAGGCATAGGGAAATTTATTGCCGGAGGCCTGGCGGAAGCGGGCGCTGATGTTGTCATTGCATCCCGCAAGATTGAAAATTGCGTTGAGGCTGCAAAAGAGTTTGAGGAACTGGGGGTCAAGGCAATTGCAGTTCAATGTGATCTGGCTAAGGAGGAAGACATTGACAACCTTGTAAAAAGCGCAATGGAATCATTTGGAAGGATTAATATCCTTGTAAATAACGCTGGTCTGACCTGGGGCGCTCCCACTCTGGAATACCCCACAGACAAGTGGGAAAAAGTGATAAACGTGAACCTGAGAGCAGCATTCCTCCTAAGTAGAAATGTCGCCAGGATAATGGTTAAACAAAACAGAGGAAAGATAATCAACATTACTTCGGTTTTGAGTTTTCGTGGCGCAACCGAGAAGATGAATGCAGCTATTGCCTACAATGCTTCAAAGGGAGGCATCAATGCGCTTACACTGGATCTTGCGGTGAAATTAGCGAGAAACAACATAAATGTGAACGGAATTGTGCCAGGCTATTTTGTTACTGATTTGCTTTGTCCTGCTTCGCATAACTAAGCAAATCAGTAACAAAAACCCACCAAACACACCCAACACA
>CAYVMK010000204.1:0-4800 GCA_964452445.1 uncultured Desulfonema sp.
TAGAAACTACATTCTTATAGCGATTCTTGCATATGGTGTCTATTTTGTACTGGATCATCATTTTATTATTGACGGGAAGGACTTCTATCTTCTGAAAAAATCTCAGCTAACTCTATCTTATACCTTTTTCAATATAAAAGATAAGAAAGTTGAATCGATTCTTGAAATAGATGATCTGCGTAATGACGGCATTGGAGATCTTCTTGTGGAACTTGGGTTGATCACGGAGGAAAATAAAAATAAGCTGGAAGCCAAATTCGATGCTGAAGATGAATGATTAGTCCGATTTTTTTATTCTGAATTTCTCAAGCTTCAACCGCTGCCCGGCCAGAAGATCTTCCGTTTTATATCTTGTCCCTCTCCAGTCAATTCCTCCTTTGCGCCTGCAAATAATACCCGAACGCAAAAGCATGACTGAAACAATAAAAAGCCCGGCCTGTGCGAGAAAAAGCGGAAACAATTTCTGCTTGAATCTTCTCGATATAAAAAAGGCTCCGGCGGCCATGAAAATATAGGTCATTACTCCTAAAAAAAACACGGGCAATTCCCTGAAATGGAATATCGCCGCAAAAGGGGCAATTGCATAGGCCCAGGCAAAAGCAACAATCAGTATCATCCTTGTAAAGCTGTAATTCGCTGCAGAACCGAAGAAATTTTTTTCAACTCCCCTGAACATCAATTTTAAAGAAGGATACCAGACGATTGAAATATCGCGCACCGCAACGGCAAAAGTGCTTTTTGCTCCTGAAATGCTCATCATAAGTCCAAGCCCCACATCGTCAATCGGCTCCATGCGAAGCCAGGAAAAGCCTTCCGTTTTCTCAAACGCGGATCTTCTCACAAGGTTGAAGGCGCCGGTGCCTGCAAAAGCGCCGGAACCCGGTTTCCCGACATCAACTGCGCCTGTGCCGCAGAGAAACATGGCGCCGAAGGCGCTGACCACAACTTCAAACCAGAAGGAATTTGATGTCGGTTTCGGGAGGAGCGCAAGATGATCACTCTTATCCTCTTCCGCCAATGCCAATGCTTTTCGTAATGTGCCCTGACGGAAATGAACATCAGCGTCCGTGAAAAGCAGCCACTCCCCGGTTGATTTGGCCGTTCCGATATTCAATGCATTTACTTTCCCGATCCAGCCGTCAGGAAGCTTTTCAATATGGACCGCTTTTACCCGTGCATCTCTTCCGGCAATTCCGTCAATGATTTTTCCTGTTCCGTCGGTTGATCTGTCATCAACCAGCACTATTTCAAGATCCGGATAATCCTGTTCGAGAAGAGTGATAACGGCCGGTTCAATGGTATCAGCCTCATTGCATGCGGCAATAATTATGCTGAGCTTCGGCAATCGTTGCAGAGCTGGGGGATTCTCTTCTTCAAATATTCTGATCCGTCGGGCAATACGGACCATTATAAAAGATGACACCCACCAGGCAAAACAGAATATGACAATATATGCCGTATATATCAGATATCCTGCGCTCATAGAAAATTCGCCCCGGGAATTTTAACTTATTTCGTTGTGCCGCCACAAAGACACGAAGTCACTAAGTATTTATTTGTGTCTTTGTGCCTTCGTGGCAAGCTTTTTTTATGATCCACGCTCCTCGCCTCACGTCTCACTTCTTATACTTTTCATTATATGCCTTAATAAGACTTTTTGAACCGGCCCCGCATGTGATAACCGATCTCATAGCTTCTTCAACCGTGATATCAACATGATGAACATATTCCCCCTTCACATGATATATGAACCCGGAAGTCGGATTGGGCGCTGTAGGCGCAAATATTGTGTAACTTCCGTCGGGATGAGAATCCGTAATAAAAGCCGTAACCAGAGTGTCATTCTCAAAAATTCTGACAAGAGCAACCGAGGAGAAGGGAAACTTTTTCCCGATAAGCTGCATCACAATCTCTTTGATAGTGCCGTATCCGGGAGCGATTTTTGAAATCCGGTTTTCCAGATTTTCATGGATAAATCTACCTATTCTTGTTTTTACAACAATTCCAATTACAAAGCAGCCTATTACTATTATTGCCAGAACAAGCGCATCAGCCGCTATCTCTTTGATATGGGATCTCATCACCACAAGATTTGTCAAGGGCTGGATGATGTCCGTAACCCACCTGAACAGCCATTTGAAAACAAATACAAATATGGCGGCAGGGAGAATTACAACAATACCGCCGATAAGAGATGTTTTAAAAAAAGATTTAAACCTTTCCATGTAACCGCCTTTCTATTTTTTCGGACGCACCACAACCGTGCCCGCCAGCTTGTCATGCCAGGACTGCTTTTTTTTATCGAATGCAATCCAGATGAAACCGGTACAAAAGGGAATTGCTGAAAGGATATACGCGAAATATCTTATTATAAGTCTGCCGGTTGCAGGGTTATCAAAAGTTTTTGCATCAACTATGCGCGCCGATATCAGCATTTTCCCCGGTGTTGCAGATTTATAACGCCATAAAATAATCACAGCGACAGCCGGCAATACGCACGATATCAGGAAATCAAGGGGCCCTTTTATCAACTTACCCGGGTCGAAATAGCTTTTCCCATATATTGCCAAAAGCAGGGGAAGTATTACAGCTGTTATTATAATCACATCAATAATTGTCGCAACCAGACGCAGCCGGAAACCCACATATTCGTAGTCAGAGACCTGTTTTTCCATCTCCATACTCCACCTCCCAAAAATTATTATGAGTTTTGAAGCTCCCCGCCATTCTCTATTTACTCTTAAGATACGCGGCTCCGCCAAGCTGCTCCATCTGGCTAAGTATCCATTCACGGCGGCCGTAAACATACATAGTCGGGGTGTCCGCATGAAGGCGTAACGGATTGGGAAGAACTGCTGCAAGAAGAGCCGCCTCTGAAGGGTTGAGTTTTGAAGGAGGTTTCTTAAAAAAAGCCTCGCTTGCCGCTCCTATCCCGAATATTCCCCTCCCAAACTCAGCAATGTTAAGATATACTTCCAGTATCCTCTGTTTCGGCCATGCCGCCTCAATCAGCAGGGTGAAATATGCCTCAAGGCCCTTCCTTATAAAACTCCTGCCGGACCACAAAAAAAGATTTTTCGCAACCTGCTGTGAAATGGTGCTTGCGCCACGCAGGCGCTTCCCTCTCGAATGTTTTTCCACGGCATCTGAAATAGATTCAAGATCAAAGCCGAAATGTTCCGGGAACATCTGGTCTTCAGCCGCGACTACCGCAATCCCGGCATGCGGAGAAATCTTGTCCCGGGAAGTCCATTTGTAACGGGTTTTATAACCCTTTTTATCCGACCACAGGGACGCAATGCTTTTGCTTATCATAACGGCAGAAGTGACAGGCGGAATCCAGCGCAGCAGAACAACAGGAACTATTGTAGCGATAAGCGCCATAATAACAGCCTTTCGCAACAAAGAGACAAAAGATTCAAAAATCTTTTTAAATTTAGCCGTAACAGACACCAAAGTAACTCCCAACCCGAATCTTTCAACTCTTATTTAATAGGAACATCTTCACCCAGCGGTCTTTGAAAGGTGTATCTTAAATTTTCGGCTATGAGCGCTTCATATACTTTATCCGTGTTGTTTCCAATCAGCGAAAAAGGATACGCAACAACAAAAAGCGCCACCGTCACAGGAACTAACGCAATCCCTGCGGGCCTGAATACGAGAATATCCGCCGTAACTGAAATTGCATTCATCTCTTCCGTGGCAGCAAAGGATACGGCCGGTGTAAGTATCAAACTGAAAATGATCAAAGTTATCAATGCTTTTTTTAAATCCTTAAACATACGCACCTCCTTTATTTTTATCTCGCAGCTATGCTTGTTGCCTCTATTTACGATTTTGTAAAAAGGGATCAAACAAATAACTGATCCTTTCCAGATTATCTTCAACCGGGAAAGTCATAAATTTTGCAAATACATCAAGATGTATAAGCGCATTGACAGTCGCATCTTTCCGGCTTGCGGCGCGCAGACGCTTGCTGACCGCGATATTCATCTCCTCTATGCCTTGGTAAATTTCCGAAAGTCCTATCATTTCATCATCAAGTTCATTTTTACTGTTCTTAAAATACAAACTCAAAAAATACGTTGATAATGCCCTGAATATCGTTTCTTCATAACCGGCAAAAGGAAGATGAAAACGCGCCATCGGTTTGAAAAAATCCGTAAACGGACATTCGCTGCAGGCTATTATCAGTCCCATCAGGGAACTTAAACCTTCATGCGCAGTCGTATCTTTAGAAAAAATCCTTTCGCTTGTTAAGACATCCACATGAAGTTTTTCGAAAGATATAATACGTTCGAAACGCTTAACAACATCGACAAGGTTGATGGACAAAGGACATAATGATCTTTCGTTTTTCGTAAAGGGACATTTGGGACATTGATAATAATCTATTTCAGTCCAGAAAGGCGGATTGTCCGGAATATCAACAAGCATGTTTAATGAACGGGCATCAATATTAAGATCAAAGACTTCTCTTGATCCGTCAGCCATTGTGAAGCAATATTGAACATTAAAGGTATCCATTCTCCATTCCCCTTCGATATTTTCCCGTTAGTAAGTTAGAAATTATTTCCTGCGATTTTCTACCCCTCAAGGGGGTACTGAAAAGAGCTGCAGAAAATAATTTCGTAAACTTACTTATCCCGTTTATCGGGATAAAGAAATTGAAGCACAATCCGCGGCGGCGGACATAACAACTTTTTACAAAGCCGTCAAAATAGGCGATTTCGTAAAAAGTTAATATTCAGACGGCAAAGTAAAAAGCTCATTATGCAAGGCGCGCGAATCTTGAGGAAT
>CAYVMK010000205.1:0-4790 GCA_964452445.1 uncultured Desulfonema sp.
ATTGTTTTTCTTCTGTATTCTGTATTCTGACTCCTGTATTCTCATATAAATTTGGAGATGATCCTTATTTATTAATACAACTGATTTTTCAATGTGTCCGATATGATTACCATTGCAACCCCGGAAAAGCCATGGCAAAAGATATGTTTCATCGTTAAGTAAAAACAGTGAGGCTACGTCAGGTGCAAATCAGAATCGCCTTTTTCAAATATCCTTTGACAAAATCAGGTCAAAATGAGAATAAAATACAAACTGTTGAGGACATATTGCATGGTCAGGGATGATTATGAATGGGATGGCAAATGAAATTTGAAATCTCCAGTCATGCCAGAAATGAAATGAACCGCAGGGAATATCCGAGGATCTTGTTCAGGCCGTCTTGCAGAATCCGGGATAATCCTCGATTTCGATAAAAGCGGAAATGTTGTCGGCATGGAAATACTGAATGCATCACGGCGTATGGAAAATCCACGAACAGTTGAATATGCTGTGGTAGGGTAAAATAAATGCAAACTGTTGTGCATGATTAATAAGGGGCAAAGGCAGACCCTTTCTTTACGGTCGGGAATGCCTGCAACAGCCTGAAGATAAAACTAAAAGCATGCAAACTATGTTGTTTTTAAAAGTCAAGGAGGCCCATATCATGAAGTGGACAGATTGGAAACAGATAGAAGAATATAATTTCACCGACATTTTATACGAAAAAAAATACCATCAGGAATTAGAAGGCGGTGTGGCCCGGATTACAATCAACCGGCCAGATAAGCTCAATGCTTTTACGAATCATACAATGAACGAAATGTTCCACGCTTTTTACGATGCCAGTCATGACCTGACGATCGGGATTATAGTGCTTACTGGTTCAGGAAATAAGGCATTTTGCACTGGTGGAGATATAGAATGGGAAGAAAAAGGTCTAAGAGAGCAGGTCTACTGGAAGTACCCTCCCATCCAAATAATAAGGATGTCGCGCAAACCGGTAATTGCGGCAGTTAAGGGATGGTGTATGGGAATGGGTAACTCCCTTGCTTACTTCAGTGATTTTACCATTGCCGCCGATAATGCCGTTTTTGCCCAGGGCGGGCCGCGCGTGGCAAGTCCGATCGATGGCTATATCGTAGCCTACCTGACACGTGTGGTGGGAACAAAAAAGGCGCGTGAAATATATATGCTCTGCCGCAGGTATACGGCCAAGGAAGCGCTGGAAATGCAGCTTGTAAATACAGTAATCCCTATAGAAAAAATGGATGAAGAAGTGGACAAATGGTGTACGGAAATACTGGCGCTAAGTCCCGGATGTATAGAAATTCTTAAGGCCAGTTTTGACATGGAAATTGACTACATGGCCAGTTCTTGCGGCCAATTGTCTAGGTTAATGTATCCTGACTGGTTTGCCAGCCCGGAAGCAAGAGAAGGCAGCCGGGCCTTTTTAGAAAAAAGGAAGCCAGCCTTCTGGAAAATTCGCAAGGCTGAACTGGAGGCCAGGGGGAAAAATGACTTTTAACTCGATATTCAAGTTTTTAGAGCATAGGAGTGGAATAAAGAGGTAGCTGAGTTTGGCAATATACTCGGGATTCAGCTTCAGCCGAAACTTTCATCTTTCCCGCCGGAACGGTCGGGCCTTTTAGGATCGGACGGGCATAGAATAAATATGAATATGATAGACCACTATATAAACAGAAGAACTCTGATCGTGGGTGGAATAAACTCAGGGAAAACCACACTCACCGCCGAAATATTAGCGATCTTTCATGATAAAGGTTACGATGATAACATAGCGGTGTTAGACTTAGCTCCTGAGCCCGTTAATGGAATCGGGGGAAAAATAGAACTTCCTGCAGGCAATTCGTTTTTTTATCTTTCCGATGCTATTTTAGCTCCCCGGCTTTCGGGACAAAATGAAGATGAGATGCAAAATAAAGCCTCAGGAAATGCAATGATCATAGAAAACCTTTTTGCAAAGCTTTCTGAAAGCAATAAGGAAGTTCTCTTTATAAACGACGCAACTCTCTATTTCCACGCGGGAAATTTCAGCCGGTTTGTTGAAACGCTCAACCAGTTTTCAACTGCAGTAATTAATGCGTACTACGGAGATTATTTTGCGGATTCGGAACTGACAAGAAGGGAAAGAAAATTCACCGAAGATCTCATGAAAATCTGCAACCGGGTAATTGATTGCAAAGACATGCGGCTTTAAAATAAAAGCCGGAAAGGAACAACTCCTTCCCGGCTTTTTGATCACCCACTTTTTACTGTTCGCTTTCTTCCGGCTTTGTGCCTCTGTGCCTTTGCCCCCTTGAACCTTTTCTCGTTCCCTACCATCCCCACTTAAGATAATTGTGAATGGAGTCAGCGGCTTTTCTTCCGGCCCCCATGGCAAGAATAACGGTCGCGGAACCCGTGACAATATCACCGCCTGCCCACACGCCCTTCTTCGTGGTTTTGCCGGTCTCGGAATCAGCAATGATGTAACCGCGCTTATTCAAAACCAGTTCAGGTGTCGACTGTGTGAGCAGCGGGTTTGCGCCTGCTCCGACAGCAACAATTACAAGATCGCAATCCATTTTAAACTCCGAGCCCTTAATCGGGACAGGACGCCGTCTTCCCGACTGGTCGGGTTCTCCGAGTTCCATCTTCAGGCATTCCATGCCGGTAATTCTCCCCTTTTCGTCCCCAATGAAACGGATTGGAGCCGTAAGCAGGAAGAATTCAATCCCTTCTTCTTCGGCATGATGAATCTCGGCAGATCTTGCAGGCATCTCCTGTCTCGATCTTCTGTAAACTATTTTGACATTATCCGCACCGAGGCGCATAGCGGTCCTAGCAGAGTCCATTGCAACGTTTCCGGCGCCGAGGACAACGACATTCTTACCTTTGACAATAGGCGTATCATATTCCGGAAAGAGATATGCCTTCATGAGGTTTGCGCGGGTCAGATATTCGTTTGCGGAAAGAACCCCGATAAGGTTTTCGCCGGGAATATTCATGAATGTCGGAAGTCCGGCTCCCACACCGATATAAACAGCATCATAGCCCTGTGCAAACAGCTCATCAAGCGTCACTGTTCGTCCCACGACACTGTTGCATTCGAGCTTTACACCAAGCCTTTCCATGAATGCAACTTCTGAAAATACAATATCTTTCGGAAGCCTGAACTCGGGAATTCCGTAAACAAGCACCCCGCCCGGTTTATGAAAGGCCTCAAGCACCGTAACTTCATGTCCTTTGGCAATAAGATCGCCCGCAACAGTAAGCCCGGAAGGTCCGGAGCCTACAACAGCGACTTTCTTGCCTGTACGCGGCGCTTTGGGAGGAAGCTCCCCTTTTCCGTTAATCCTCTCATAATCGGCGGCAAATCTTTCAAGATTCCCTATTGCAACAGGCTGTCCCTTTTTACCGACAATGCAGACTCCTTCACACTGTATCTCCTGCGGGCATACCCTTCCGCAAACGGCAGGAAGAGAGTTCTTCTGCCATAACAGCTTGGTTGCTTTGGCAAAATTCCCTTCTTTTATATGATTTATAAAACCCGGAATATCAACCTGGACAGGGCAGCCGCCAACACAGCTTGGTTTTTTGCATTGAAGGCATCTCTGCGCCTCCAGCATCGCCGTCTCAGGAGTATATCCGATCGGAACCTCCTTGAAATTTCTTTTTCTTACTTCCGGAGCTTGCTCCGGCATGGGCTGCCGTGGAATCGCTTCTTTCTTTCCTTTTTTTACCTCTTCTTCAGCCATATAATCCTCCGTATAAAAATTCCGATTCAATTCGAAACTATTTAAAATATTTATAACCGGTCATAACTGACAATGAAAAAAATGACTACGGGTTTAACTTGCAGAATGTATCGTAACATTCCTTCTCTTCGTCACAATATGCCTGGAGACGCTGCATGAGGCCGTCATAATCAACCAGGTGGCCGTCGAATTCGGGGCCGTCCACACATGCAAATTTTGTCTCGCCCCCGATCGATACACGGCACCCGCCGCACATTCCTGTGCCGTCAATCATTATGGGATTGAGGCTTACGAGTGTTTTGACATTAAATTCCTTTGTCATCTTGGATACGAATTTCATCATGGGGACAGGGCCTATTCCCACAACGAGCTTTATGTCCTTTGTTTCAAGCATCTTTTTTAAAACCTCTGTAACAAAGCCGTGATGCCCATATGACCCGTCATCAGTGCACACATGAAGCTCATTTGACGCAGCCTTCATCTGGTCCTCAAGAATAAGAAGCCCCTTGTTTCTCGCTCCTATAATAGCGATAACATGGTTACCGGCTTCTTTCAGCGCTCTTGTAATCGGATGCAAAACCGCAACACCTGTTCCGCCTCCAACGCAAACGACAGTCCCAACCTTTTCAACGTGGGTAGGCTTTCCCAAGGGGCCTATAACATCCTTATAGCTTTCCCCTACTTTCAGTGTTTTGAAAAGAGCCGTCGATTTTCCAACAACCATATATATTACGGTTATCGTACCTTTCTGCGGATCTGTATCCGCCATTGTCAGCGGAATCCTCTCCCCTGTTTCATTAGCCTTCAGGATCACAAACTGGCCCGGCTTTGCCTTTCCTGCAATTAAAGGCGCTTCGATTTCATTCAGAATCACAGTGCCCCCAGCCATCTCTTCACGTTTAACAATTTTAAACATTTAGACCTCCAGCAAAAAATTATTATATTTATACGGCAGTCATCTGTTTCCTGCCAATTTATGCCCGAAATATAGCTTTTCAGTCCACCATATAATATTCATTAAATCAACTAAATACGACGGTTTTGTAAAAAATC
>CAYVMK010000206.1:0-4783 GCA_964452445.1 uncultured Desulfonema sp.
ATTGGCGGTAAACTTGAATTCAGGTTACCCACATGAAACAGCGAGGAACCATAAAATTCATATATACCGATCCTGACACGGAGATTACAATCGATTTGAGAAACAAACCTGAAAAGGAAGGATACTTCGGCAACTTTTACCTCGGGCCGACCGACATTAAAGAAGATGTCTGGTCAAAACAGAGCGCCGATCACTCTCATCGCTTCTGGCACGGGCTTGAAAATCCTATCGCCGCTGTTACACGGGGGAAAGTCAAGCAGGGCGGTAAAATCACGGCTATGCTGAAACTGCTGCCGGTCGTAAAGCCCATGTTCCAGTACTTTCCGGTAGTATTGAAAGAGCTGGGTTATGAGGATCTTATCGTAACCCATAAATAAACCAAAGCTTAGTTTTAGCTTCTTTCGGGAATTATAATTATTATTGATCAATCAAGACGACCTGATATCTAAATGAAAAGCAGCTGGAGTTGATAGATTAAGAATAAATCGAATATTTCCTTACGCCTGCATCGTAATTGCCTTTGACAACATCATTTCTCTGCAATTACAGAAACAGTGATAAAAATAATTATACATTATTTGCCTGACTCTATTTTTCCTTTGACCCGCGATAGTACATTTTTTGTAACGAGGATTTGACCTGAGAGTGCAATTGATTCTAATCTCTTGGAGGTGTTCGCCGCGTAGCCAATGAGGGGGCAAGCTCCTTGTGTACCACTAATGGTCGCCGGCGATCAGGTAAAGCTTGATATCCTTAGCCAACACACTCTTGACTTCCATTACCACCTCCACCGCATGTTCCTGACGATCATCAACAAGTGCTACTGCATTCCCCTGTTGCACTATTCCATCCACCATAACAGTGGCTGCTTCTTTTTCACCTGCTTGTTTTTGGATAACCCTTATGTGATAAATGGTTTCACGAAAGCGGTAATGTACGGTGAAACCATCCCAATCGGCGGGGAGGCAGGGATTGAAAGACAACTTGTCAGTTTCCAGACTGAGACCCAGGAGTGATTCCATGATAAGGCGGTACATCCAGGCGGCAGACCCCGTGTACCATGACCATCCGCCCCGGCCCGTGTGCGGCTTGACTGCATAGACGTCCGCAGCGACAACGTAGGGCTCGACTTTGTACCTTTCGATTTCTTCTGGGGATTTTCCGTGGTTTACGGGGTTGATCATTGTGAAAAGCTCCCACGCGCGGCAGCTGTCACCCAATGAGGCAAATGCCATTGACGCCCAGATAGCAGCGTGGGTGTACTGTCCGCCGTTTTCCCTCACACCGGGAACATATCCCTTTATGTATCCCGGATTCAAGCCGGATTTATCAAAGGGTGGATCCAAAAGCTGGATCAGGGCGTCGTCACGGCGAACCAGATATTTATACACCGATTCCATTGCAATCCGTGAATGATCGAGGTCACCTGCGCCCGAAAGAACGGACCAGCTTTGTGCTATCGAGTCAATCTTGCATTCCGGACTTGCTGCCGAACCGAGCGGGGTGCCATCATCGAAATAAGCCCGGCGGTACCATTCGCCGTCCCATCCGTGTTGCTCAATATTGCGGCGCAGTATGTCAACCTCGCTTTCGCATTTTCTGGCAAAGTTCAGGTCACCGCGGAGCCGCGCGATCCCGGAGAACCGGATGAGCACGTCGCACAAAAAGAAAGCCAGCCAGACACTCTCCCCTTTACCCTCCCGTCCGACCATATTCATTCCATCGTTCCAATCGCCGGAGCCGATGAGGGGAAGGCCGTGTTCACCGAACCTGAGACCTCTCAGGACAGCCCGAACGCAATGATCATACAAGCTGGCTGTTTCATCCGACCGGATGGGAAGATCATAGTATGAGTCCTCTTCGGGATTAACCGTGCGGCCCTTGATGAAGTGAATCGATTCATCCAGCACATCCATATCACCGGTACTTTGAACGTAGTGGCACGTTGCAAGCGGGAGCCAGAGAAAGTCATCGGAACAGTGGGTACGCACCCCCCTGCCCGTTGGCGGGTGCCACCAATGCTGTACATCTCCGTCTGAAAACTGTCGACCCGCACAGAGGAGCAGGTGTTCCCGAACAAGACTCCGATGAGCGTGGACAAGGCTCATCGTATCCTGTAGCTGGTCGCGGAAACCAAAGGCGCCACCGGACTGGTAATAGCCGCTCCGTCCCCAGAGTCGGCAGGCAATTGTCTGGTACAGGAGCCAGCCGTTTGCAAGATAATTGACGGATTGGTCAGGTGTTTCTATCTGAACTGCGGATAGCGTGTTACTCCAGTAGCGCCAGACTGCTTCAAGCGCCTTTTTTGCCGCGGTTGAATCACGGAAGCGACGCGCAATAACAGAGGCTTCATCAAGATCTTGTCCGGCTCCTAATGTAAAAACAATCTCTCTCTCATCTCCGTCATTGAGATCAAAAGCGACATGAATGGCAGCGCAAGGATCCAGCGCAGCTCCAACCCTTCCTGAAAGTCGTGACCTGGTCATTGCGTCAGGGCTGGCAAGCGTTCCATTTCGACCAAGGAACTCGGTTCGGTTTGCGGTTATCGTTCTTGTAGCATGATCCACGTTAAAGAATGCAACATTTTTGCCGTATTCGGAGTTGTAAGGGTTGTGTGCAAAGAGAGCTCCGCTTTGAAAGTCCACCTCGCTGATAACGTGCATAACTGTTTTGGAACGCATTTCCCCAAGCACCCACTCCACATAGCCGCTCACAGAGAGTCGCCGAGAACGTCCTGATTGGTTTCGAATCTTGAGCACAATAAACTTGACTGGAGCGTCAATGGCCACGTACACCCATACATCCGATTTGATGCCGCGCTCAGTGTGCTCAAAGACGGTATAGCCGAATCCGTGCCGTGTTACATAGGGAGTTGTGCCACTTATGGGATAAGGCATGGGAGACCAGAAATGGCCTCGCTCCTCGTCACGAAGATAAAAAGCTTCTCCACCGGAATCACTAACCGGATCGTTGTGCCAGGGCGTAAGACGAAACTCATGGGCATTCCCGCTCCACGTATAGGCGGATCCGTTCTCCGAGACGACGGTTCCGAAGTTGGGGTTTGCCAGAACATTAACCCACGGCGCCGGTGTCACCTGACCAACACCGGTTGAAATGATGTACTCACGGCCGTCAGGGGTAAATCCCCCTGTTCCGTTAAAAAACGTCAGGTCATCACGCGGCATCGCAGCAACAGTGGGAGACAAAGTCCGGTGAGTGCGTGTCGGCGCAAGTGCCGGAATCATTTTCTCCACCGGGCCACTCCGATTAATCTGTTCTGCAAGCGTTCCCCGGTTGTCGCTGATTATTATGCGGGACACAGATTGAAAAAGAATGCGGTCTTCCTCAGATATCTGCTCGGCATGCCTCACGAAAATACCGCCGGGCCGGTCTTCCAGGTTGACTTCAACGCCGGCGGCAATAAGTCCCATAATCTGGTCCTGCAAAACTTGCCTATAGCCGGCATGATCTTCATTCCAGATTACTAGATCGACGGCAAGTCCTTTAAGAAGCCAGTATGTGTGAGCCTGTATGAGCTGTCGCGCCAGGAGGATATTTGCCTGATCTTCAATCCGAAGCAGCACGATCGGCAGATCGCCGGAGATGGAGTAACCCCAGAGGCCGGATTGACCGCGGAGGTTTTTTATGAGGAGGCTGGAACCGGCACGGAGCGAGGAATTAGCGTATAGAACGGAAGCGGCAAGCCGCCCGTACAGTTGTACGTCGGTTTCAGTCGCGTTGATTTGCCGCAGAAGCACCTGGCTATGGGTCCATGCCAGCTCAAAAACGCGGTCGGCAAGATATCTGTCTCGGTATTTTCCAACAAGATCCGCACATACTTTGCGGGTTTCGCCGGCGCCGGTAACGACATTGACAGTTGCCGATGTTCCAGGATCGAGAGTTATTTGGCACCGGATTGACACAATCGGATCGAGAACAGATCCTTCACTTCCGGAGAGTGGGGATAGGCCACGCATTGCTTCGGGAAAAATTAACGTGTTTCCCCGGCCGGTAAACCGTAACCTGTCAGTTTCATAGGACATCGAACCCATGTCCGCACCGTGCACCGCCATTGAGTGAAACATCCATGGCGGCTGTTCGTCATCGGAACGGGGTCGACGGGTTGCAATGATCGCGCCTTGGGATCTGATTATCTCGGTTTGAACGAAGAGATTGCTGAAAGCCGGATGTAGCGCGTCGGCTGCCGATGTCGACAGGACGACTTCCGCATAACTGGTAATCTCGATGGTTCTCCGAGTCTTCGACTGGTTGGCAATGGTGATCCGGCGAAGTTCAATATCGTCCTCGGGTGAAACAGCGATCTCGGTATGTGTGTCGAAATTCTCATCCCGGCGGCGGAACTCTGCCCGGCCTTCGGAGAATATGGCTTCGTACCGTTTGGATTCTTTTAGCGCCGGTTGGTAAGCCGTTGACCAGAAGACGTTGCTCAATATGTCACGGATATAGCAGAAGGTACCCCAATTGTCACGGGTGCTGTCTTCACGCCAGCGCGTTACTGCCATCTCTTTCCAGCGACTGTAACCTCCGCCGGCATTTGTGATCATTACATGATATCTTCCGTTGGACAGAAGCTGAACTTCCGGCACGGGAGTATCAGGGGTCGTGTAGACACGTACCGGCTTCTCCTCTAAGGGGTGCAAAGCCTTATGCTCCTCGGAGAGAGTTGATGAATAAAGAGCCGTGGCTTTCGGTATCCGCTCCTGAAGCAGCAGCACGGTCGCCTGAAACATGGGATCTGACTCGAACCGTTTCTGCATGGGGC
>CAYVMK010000207.1:0-4782 GCA_964452445.1 uncultured Desulfonema sp.
AATTTATTTCTGCCCTCACCGCCGAATCTCCGATATCAAATTTTACCGGGGGGGGAGTATCAGGGATGTCCATAAATATATAAAAAACTCATCCCATTAATCTGTAAAAGCACCCCAGACCCCTGCAATTATAAATATCTTCTTATTTGTAAATTACTTCTTAAAGCTTACCGCTATGTTGTTTCAAAGCCCCGGCAAAGAAATAGGGAATATTAATGTATCGAAAAGACGCTCTAACTGAAATTTTGGTGAATTATGAATATCATTTAACGCCTTCTTAACAATTTATGTTTCGTAAAACTGGATTCCCGCTTTCGCGGGAATGACAAAAAACAAATTGCGACTTATTACGAAACCAACAAATATTACTTCAATATATATTCAATCGTTAAAACAGAACGCTAAAATAACTTGATGGGAATGTTGCAAATTGCGGATTTAGTAATCATATCCGAAAGATTTGTCAATAAGTTAAGGGAAAAAGGGGGCGAGGATCACCAACTAATTTGGAGATGATCCGTATATTATAGCTTTTACCCGCATCTCGATGACAGCCAGGATCTTCACGATGATCGGACTTGTTCCATAGGACTTCTGAAACTCGTCTGAGAGCGCCTGTGCCGCTGACATGACCGCTGTGGCCATGTCTTGTTGGGTCTTTAAAACAAGCCTCAGCTTGATGGCGATGGCTTCAGCGAACCGCTCCCAATGCTTCTTCCGGATCCATGAAGGTCTGTTCTCCCCGCCGATTTTCATGGCCTGTTTTTCCGTCAGATCCGGATAAACCTGCGTGCAGAGGAGATCGTAAAAGGGGGCGAGTCGCGGCCCCTGGGATGTGAGGAGCATGGCTAGATTTTTTGCGTGGGCATCGGCGTTGCCGATCAAGTAATTGAAGATGGTCCAGCGCAACAGGGCCATGCGATCGGCGGCCGGCCGGATGCTCTTCTCCTGCAGGAGAGCAAAGCACTGCGGCAAAGCAGGACCGCCTTCACTTTCGTATTTCTGGTCGGGCAGAAAGCCCAGGGCCTGGCAGAAATCCTCCTGATGCAGACGCACCAGGCGTTTGTCTTTTCCCCGGCTGCGGTCGTAGCGGGCGATGATGAAGAGCCGGTCAAGGCCTTGGCGGATCGTCACCGTCGGCGTCGGCAGCCCCAACTTGCGGGCGAGCAGCATGCAGAAGGCCTCGTTTCCCACCGTATCCTCCAGATCTCTGATCGGGGGCTTCAGAATGTGGCTGCTCGGCGCATTCCCCGAGGCGATAAAGACACGCTCCTCTTCCATGTAGATGGGGAGCTTTTGCTGCGCTCCGGCCAGGGAAAGGCGCATGCCTTCCACCCCGGCCATGAGCGGTCTGCGGGGCAGGTCGATGACGATCTTGTGCAGTTCCTCTTCGTTGAGTTCCCGATAGCCGGGCTTCTCGGCGGGCGCCTCTCCGGAGGGCAGCACGGAGACCGCCCCGGCGCATTCTCCGCCGATGCGGTTCAGCATGGCAAAGTCGTTACCTTCAGAGATCCGTAAGCGTTGCGCGATGACCCTTTTGATCTCCTGTTCCGGCAGAAGATTGGAAAAGAAGGGCCGGGCAAGATCGTCAGGGTAGGGCTCCGTTTTCAGCGGGAGGCAAAGGGACAACGGGACTGCATTTGGCTGATTGAGCCATGCCGCGTCGTATTGGAAGACGAAGCGTCGCTGTTCATCGAGCCAGAGCCGGCCGATCTTTTGATCCTGGAGATAGACGTCGAGGCATGGGCTGTTTTTGTCGGCGGTGCTATTCATTCGGCCACTTCCTTGCGGCAATGGTCATGTCGAGCCCCAGGGCCGTCAGAACCCTCAGGACCTTTCCGACCTGCACGGTCTCTTTGCCGTTTTCCAGATCGGACATGAAGCGGTACCCGACCCCGCACAGGGCAGCCGTATCGGCCAGGGTCAGGCCGTCCTCCTTGCGCTTTTTCCTCACGGCCATGCCGATATCCGCAGCGGTGGCCATCTTGCTTTTCAATGCTCCCTCCTTTATTCCCTTTCGGGAATAGTAACCGTATGTGCATATGATGTCAAGGATAATGTTACCGATAGGGAATAAATTTCCTGATTTGTTCTTATATCCTGCAGAATATTACCGAACGACAATTAAAACTATCTGGTTCTTCTCCCAATTCGCTTGTGGTTTGTATATCAGAACGCATACCCGATCAATCCGGGATGGTGTCTCGGAATATTTCATCCGACCATTGCATCTTTTGTCAACATAACCAACAGTACTTAAAACAAATTGCCTGATCCAATAATTTGTTGTATAGCATCGGCATGAAGAATCTTATAAGCCTTCGCCTGAAAATATACCTTATTTTGTCTGCCCTGGTTTTAATAACACTAATGGGCGGAACTGTAATGGTCTGGTACACATTCAGGATGGAGGGCGTATTAAATCTTCTGATTGAAAAAGATGTAGCAGCTTTTCAGGCCGCCGAATCCCTCGAAGCCGCTCTCGTCAATCAGAAAGGATTTGTGACCTATTATTTCATGGATAATGACCCGGACTGGCTGAGGCAACTTGGAGAATACAGGCAGATATTCAAGGAAAAACTCGGCGAGGCTAAGCTTTTATCCACAGATGAACCTCAAAAGAAAATCATAACAGATATTGAGTACGAATACGGCATTTATATTGAATCAAAGGACCGCGTAATAGCTCATTATAAGAAAGGTGAACGGGAAGAAGGGGCAAAGCTTCACAGGGAAGTACGCAAGCGCTTTTTCAGGATTCTTGCCCTGTGTGATGAATATAAAAATATCCACAGAAACAGAATGACTCTTGCAAAAGAAGAAAGCCATAACGAGGCCGTAAATTTAAGATTTTTTTCCATAACTGCTCTTCTAGTCGTTACGTTCCTTGTTATACTGATGGTCTTTGTCCTGGTTAACAGCATCCTAAAGCCTATTTACCGTTTGGCAATTGAAGCCGGGCGGGAAGGAAAGGCAGGCGACACTGAAGATTCCGGCGATACAAAAGATGAAATATCGGCGCTTGCCAGAAGCGTAAGAGAATTAATAAACGACATCGACCATACCCACTTTGAACTTGAAAAAAGCCGCGAGCATCTCCAGCAGGCAGAGAAGATGGCGCTCGTCGGAAAGCTTGCCGCAGGAATGGCTCACAGCATAAGAAACCCTTTCACATCTGTGAAGATGCGCCTTTTTTCGCTCGGCCGGTCTCAAAACCTTACAGAAACCCAAAAAGATGATATTAAAGTTATATCAGACGAGATACGTCACATAGATACCATTGTACAGAATTTCCTCGAGTTCTCAAGGCCTCCCAGGCTGAAGATGCAGAAAATCAGCCCGTCGGTTGTCGTGGATCTGGCTGTTCAGCTTCTCGAACATCGCCTTAAATCATATGATGTCACCGTAAATCTCGTCCGGAAACAACCCCTTCCTGAAATAGACGCCGACCCCGAACAATTAAAAGAAGTTTTCGTCAATCTGATGGTAAATGCCTGTGAAGCAATGGTAAGAGGCGGCCTTATAGAGATTCACGAGAACGAAGATCATGATACGTCAATCGGAAAAGCTGTAGTTTTAAGACTAAGCGACAATGGTCCCGGAATTCCTGAATCTGTTCTCGGCAAGGTTCTGGAACCTTTTTTCACCACCAAGGAAGAAGGAACCGGCCTTGGGCTTAGCATAGTTGCCCGAATCATTGAAGAGCATGGGGGTCGTATTGATATCAAATCAAAAGAAGGGGAAGGCACAATATTCATAATAACCCTTCCTGTAAAAGACAAAAATAAGGGAAAGTCAGCTTGAATTTAATTCTTATCATTGACGATGATGATCAGCTTCGCAACAGCTTCAAAAAACTTCTATCCGAAGAAGGTTATAAGGTCGATGGCGCCGCCTCCGGTGAAGCAGGGCTCAACATTGTAAAAAAGGAAATCCCGGATATTGTTATTCTTGATATGCGCCTCCCCGGCATGAACGGGCTTGAAACATTTCGGGCAATCCATAAAATCGACCCCAAGCTTCCTGTAATAATAATGACTGCATTCGGCACAACAGAGACTGCCATTGAAGCGACAAAGCTGGGGGCATTTGACTACGTACTCAAACCCTTTGACATCCCGGATATGCTCTCGCTTATAAAACAGGCTATCAGCGCAAGTCGGTTCATGCGATCCCCCGTTGAGATGGACACAATTCCAGACAAGGCATCATCTGAGGCCTCAAAAAGGGATGCAATAGTCGGCCGCAGCATCAAGATGCAGGATGTTTACAAGGCTATAGGGAGAGTATCCCAGACTGATGCGACAGTTTTAATACGCGGCGAATCGGGCACCGGTAAAGAGCTGGTTGTGAGGGCAATCTATCAGCACAGTCTCAGGGCGGATAAGCCTTTTCTCGTCATCAACTGTGTTGCAATTCCTGAAACTCTGCTTGAAAGTGAACTCTTCGGCTATGAAAAAGGCGCGTTTACCGGCGCAGCTCACCGCAGAGTAGGAAAGTTTGAGCAGGCTCACGGAGGAACGGTCTTTCTGGATGAAATCGGAGACATGCCGTTAAATCTTCAGGCAAAAATATTAAGGCTTTTGCAGGAAAAAAGCATAGAGCGGCTCGGCGGGAGTGAAAACATAAGCGCCGATGTTCGTATAATTGCGGCCACAAACAGGGACCTTGAATCGGCAATCCTGGAAGGAAGATTCAGGGAGGATCTCTACTACCGCCTTAAAGTCGTGACAATATGGCTTCCTCCCTTAAGAGAAAGGGGAAGCGACATACCTGTTTTAA
>CAYVMK010000208.1:0-4755 GCA_964452445.1 uncultured Desulfonema sp.
GTTTTCTTCCGTCTTTATCTCCTTAAGAATTCCGACAATCATATTCAACTCTCTTTATATTTGAAGTTTTATTTTAAAAAACTAATCGGATACTCAATCGGGAAATCAATAACCACCGGGACCCCTTTATCATAATGCTTAATCCAGGGTTTTTCCATTGCATGGACTCACTTTATATTTTCTGCGTTTAACCTGTCAGTTTTTTTGTATCATAAGTTATATCATTAAGCAACTTGCCGTAACCGCCGCGATCACTTCATATTAAAAAAAGCCTCATCAAATTCGGATTTCCCGTCATACCGGCTCATAAATAAGCAGGGAAGCTGATCTATGTTTTCAAATAACGCCGGGGCAACCATAATGCCTGCCTTATGAAGCGCCTTCATAATGGATTCCGGCTTTGGATGGCAGCCCTTGATTGCTATCATCTCCTGAATATCAGGATTATTCTTGTTGGCCTGGTACATGCATTTTCCCAGAAGAATCGTCTTTTTCTTGCCGGGAGTCGGTTTCATTCTTTTTCCTGTAAGTACCTCAACGCTGTCCTACGGCTCCCCTTTCCGGGCATACCTGATGGCAGGCAGTATTAACCCGTTTACGCCTGAACAATACAGCAATTCTCGGTGAAAATAATTGGTAACTGATGGTAAGGCTATTGGCTAAAATTCAAAATAATTTTTCGCGAACAAAATTTCTCAAAAGCACATAACTATGTGATATTATAAACATTTCGCTAGACTTTTCCATTTAAATGATGTATACATTTCAGTGGGTTACAAAAACATCCTTTGGGAAAAGGTCTATTGCACGTAAAAAAACACCTCGGCTTTGCCGCTTTAAAAGCTACCATAGCCCAGTACTTCCCGTTGAACGGCTTTTAAGGGACTGCAAGATAACCAGCATATTTGAAGGAACCAACGGCATCCAGGCAATGGATGCTTGGCCGAAAGCTTCAGCATGAAAAACGGAAAGCCTTTCGGGGAACATGGATGCTATATTGAACATCAATGGCGCGCCGATTGATATGCCTCAAGAATCCTTCGGAGGATAATTTACAGGGTTTCCGGTTTCCGGTTCGTGTAACAGGCTGAAGGTGAATAGACTGAAGACTATCATTAACTTAAGCCTTAAGCCTTCGGACTTCAGGCTTTTCACCGCTCATTGTTCACTTTGTGCCTCTGTGCCTTTGACCCTTGCTCCTCTCACGCCTTCATTTTCCTGTTGCTTTTTACCGGTAAAGAAGCTTTAGTTGCCATAATTTTTAAAGCTCCCCTCAACAAGCTACAGTCCGCTTGGGCGGATTCGACCGTAGGGAATAGCGTCTGTTTTTAATTCGCTCGCTAACCCCGTCGCAAGTTCGCCCGCCATACTGATTGGCGGGGCCTTCGGCGAGGAATGCGCTCGCTGTTTCGGTTCAAGGCATTGCTAAATATGATGAACTTGTAAAAAGTCGAAATATTACGGCTTCGTAAAAAGTCGTATAAGCGTGATAATTTTATAAAACCACGAAGCAGATGAAGCTGAAAAGATTATATATTTTTTCCTTCTTCGTGCCCTTCGTGGTTAAAATCATATTATTTTAAAGACCGTCAATCATGATAAGCGTTGAAAATATTACAAAAAGTTATGGCAGTTACGTTCTCTTTGAAGGGGCCGGTTTCAAGATAAATCCTAAAGAGCGGGTCGGCCTTGTCGGACGGAACGGCCACGGGAAAACGACTTTATTCCGACTCATAAAAAAGGAGGAGCTTCCGGACTCCGGAGCCATAATTGTACCCAGGCTTTACCGCATCGGCTGCGTTGAGCAGCATATAGAGTTTACCGAAGAGACCGTGCTCAAGGAGGGCATGAAGGGGCTTACCGAAAACGAGAAAGATCATTTCTGGAAGGTCGAGAAAATACTTGCAGGACTGGGTTTTTCTTTAAATGATCTCAATCTGAATCCCCTCGATCTTTCCGGAGGATTCCAGGTTCGCCTCAATCTCGCCAAAGTGATTGTATCCGAACCTGACCTTCTGCTTCTCGACGAACCGACCAACTATCTCGATATAACTTCGATCCGCTGGATTGAGCGATTTCTTGTCAACTGGCCGCGCGAGCTTATGCTTATCACACACGACAGGGGGTTCATGGATAAAATCATTACCCATACCCTCGGAATACACCGTAAAATAATCAGGAAAATCTCCGGAAATACTGAAAAATATTATACGCAGACCGCGCAGGACGAGGAGATATACGAAAAAACACGGGTCAATGACGATAAGCGCAGGAAAGAGATCGAGCTCTTTATAAGCCGGTTCAGGGCAAAGGCAAGACTCGCCAACATGGTGCAATCAAGGGTAAAGACCTTGAGCAAGACGGAAAAAAAGGATAAACTGGAAAGGATCAAAACTCTCGACTTCTCCTTCAGGAGCGCACCTTACCGTGGAAAACGCATTCTTTCCGCAAGCGATATAGCCTTTTCATATAATCAGAATATTCGGCTGATCAGGGATTTTGATATCACCATCGGAGCCCGTGACAGGGTGTGCGTCATCGGAAAAAACGGCAAAGGGAAAACAACCCTTCTAAAAATTCTTGCGGGTGCCCTCTCACCTCAGACCGGACAGGTCGATTATAATCCGGCTTCGATCAAAGGTTTTTTTGAGCAGACAAACGTGAACCATCTTATAGACAGCCGGACGATAGAAGAAGAAATCCTCTATTCCCATCATGATATCGACAGGCAGACTGCAAGAAACATCTGCGGCGTCATGATGTTCGAGGGAGATTCCGCCTTGAAGAAAATAGGCATTTTATCAGGCGGAGAAAAGAGCAGAGTCCTGCTTGGTAAACTACTTGCGACGCCCGTCAATCTGCTTATCCTGGACGAGCCGACAAACCATCTTGACATGGATTCCTGCGATGCCCTGCTGGCAGCTCTTGACAGTTTTGAAGGCGCAATTATCATGGTGACCCATAACGAGATGTTTCTCCATGCCCTTGCAGAGCGCCTGATTGTATTCCAGGATGAATGTGTGCGTGTTTTTGAAGGAACCTACCAGAGATTTCTTGAGAAGGAAGGCTGGAGAGATGAAAAAGGTCTTGTCAAAAATCTTCCTGCTTCTGATGAAAGCCCTGAAGCCGGCGCAAAATTCAGCAAAAAGGAGCTTCGCCGTCTCCGCTCCGAAATAATAACCGAAAAGTCGAAAACATTAAAACCGATCGAACAACAAATTGCAAAAACGGAAAACCGGATCGAGGCCCTCGAAAAAGAGCTTACCGAATACACCGAAGCCATGCAGAAGGCTTCTGAAGGAGGAACCGGCAAAAAGATCGTCGAACTCTCCCAGGCTATCTACGCCTCGCAGACATCGATTGACAACCTTTTTGACGAGCTTGAAGCGCTTTCGAAAGAACTGAATGGAAGGAGCGCCCTTTTTGAAAACAGGCTGAAGCAGATTGGAATCTTTGAAGGCGAAAAGGAATAAATCCGTCTTAACCGCTGAATCACAATCCAAGGATTGACCCAATATCTCTTATAATTTCATCAGGTTATCCTTTATGGGTTTAAAAGGTTTTGGCCGGTGATTTATGAACTCGTTGTATGCGTTTAAAAATTCAATATATGATTCGATATCGACTTTTCCGTCCCGGACAAAGGCATTCTGCGCCGCAGCCTTTAACCGGCGCATATCCTCACGAAGCGATTGGGATCCCGCCATTTCCAGCATTTCCCGCTTTTCTTTTTCACTCAGCATGTCCATACCTGTTTTTGAGTTGGTCGAAAAGTTCATCAAGCCTGAACAGAGAAAAGAAGCTTTCCAGAAGACCCCAATCAACCGACTGCCTGTGCTCTGCAAGAAGCGATTCGATATCTGCAAGTTCCGAACTTTTTCTCGATTTGTCGTTTGCCATGGCCTGCACCTTTAATCCTATCAGGTCTTCGACCGTTACCACCTTCAGGGCTATCGTCTCATCGAAAATCTTTTTTTCCTGAGCCCTTTGAAGCATGTTAATCGAAATTTCCCGGAAAGCATGTAAAAAATCGACCGCGCCTAAAATCTTCAGCGGAGATTTATACTGCGATACATTTTCGGATTGATACAGCCGCTCATAGCCAAGTTCGCACAGAAGCACGTGAACCTTCGGCATATCATCGCGGTGGACGAGAAAATCGATATCGGTTGTTGCTCTTGAAACGCCCTGAACGCCGAGCGCAAAGCCTCCGATGAGTGCATAACGAACATGTTTTTCATGGAAGCTTTTCAGTAATTGTTCGAAAACGAGTTTATAATCCATATGGCGTATATTTAAATTGAACCTAACCCCGATAAACGGGACTCTTTTCAGTACCCCCTTGAGGGGTATAAGTACCTTCACGAAATAATTTTCTGCCGGAAACGCGCAGAAAATTATTTCGTGAAGGCACTAAAACAGCGGGCACATTTCCAGCTGCTTGCAGCGAGAGGTTCCTGATAAATTACTTTACAATTCTTTATTAAAATCTGTCAATGGATTTCAGGATTTGGAGAATATAGTATGTCCCCTATCCGTCTACCTTTCACCAAATAAAGATTATACCGCCCAATACGGTATTGCCAAAATATTTTCGTGAATCTGCATAGGTTGCTCACATCGGCACACCACAAAACCCCGGCGCGCTTTCTTGCGGTCATTATCTGATTCCCTGTGAATTGTTTCAATCCGCGCGGGAAGTTCAAAGAATATTTGAAGTAACAGCAGGCTGAAGGAAAGAGGATGGTGCCGGAG
>CAYVMK010000209.1:0-2600 GCA_964452445.1 uncultured Desulfonema sp.
AATAAGAATTCCAACTGCTTTCCCGGATATGTGTGCGAGCTGCTTAGCATTTTAGGGATCGATTCGGCGTCGGATGACAAATTTATTCAATCCCTCCCTTTCTCTCTCAACGATGTAACGGCAGGGGTAGAAAATGAACTTCAGACAGCGGTGATCGGGAAAAAAGAGGAAGTTGATCTTCCAGTGACCATAGGGAACTCACGATATTACCGGAACCTTGTGAGGCGCGCCGAATCCGGCGATATGCCCCGCAGCACTGTATCAAAGCTTGAAAAGCATCTTAATGACAATCCGGGCAATATCTGGGAAAACAGCTGGGTCAGGTTCCCTGCTTCGGCTGTTGGTCAGTATGCTGCTTCCGTGTTTGAAAGTGACCTGCTGGCAGATAAAAAAAATTCCGGAAGCCCGAAGAGATGCGATGTGAACAATTTCATATTCTCTAAAAATAAAGAAAGCTTTTTCAGAATTCCCATCAGCTATTTATTGAAACTGGCTTTGGCGGAAGCCATCGGCACTGATTCTGAGCTCCATCCGGCAGTAAAAAGAACCGGTGAAAAGGTCATGAATCATTTTCTGAACGATAATACATCGCCCGAAACATTTTCTTTTTATCCGGCACATCTGAAATTTAAACAGGGAAAAGGCGTTGTTGCGGAAACTCTGAAACGGTTTCTTCTGACGCAGTGTCTCATCATGTTTGCCAACAAAAAATTCCGGCTTATTGAAAACGGCCAGAAAGCTGTTGTTTATTTTGCGCCGCATCCGCATACAAGACAGAAGCATCTTAACGATCTGATTTCCGATTCGTTTTACCGGGAATTGTTTATGAGCCCCTGCCTTTCAGGGTGGGATAAAGGCGAGGTCAAGCACGGCTACATGAACCTTTGTCATATGGTATTGTCCCGAAGTCAGTTGAATGCGGTTGCAAAACTCAGGGAAGCCGGGATCATTTCCCGAAATCTGGTCGTGCTTCCCAACATGTCGAACATAAGTCTTGCAAATAACGGCACGCATATCAGCCTTGGAAGCCGCAAACTCACGGAATTGCTAAGAAACAGGAGATCGGGCTTCGTTGCAAATCATGAAAAATACATCGGTGACCTTGCGATCAAAATCATAGAACATTTCCTGCCTTTGTTTGTCGGCACATACAGCGCAGCACCGTACCGTCTGGATTACCGGTATTTCCATCCTGAAACCGCGCTGGGGTTTCTGCCTCATGAGCTTGATTTTACGCATCTCCGCATGTTGTGGCGCAGATGGAAAAAGAAAGCGCGGCTTGCAATTTGCGGCATCACTGTAACGCCCTTCGGTCCTGAATGGCTTGATTCCCAAATGAGCCGGCTGATGGGGCTTAACGGTGACTTTATAAATGATTTCAGGTTGATTGATTATCCGGTTTCATTGCTCAGTACCGCTGAGAGCCCCGGGCTTGACGGGAAGCCCGGAAATGACATACGCCTGAAGAAAGACCTTGCCGACATGGGAATCTTCGATACAGCCATGCCGATGTATCTGCTGTATCGCCTTCGGGAACATGCAGACAAAGGGTTTTCCGGTTTTGAGGGCAGATATTACAGCCTGTTTGAAAATTTTACGCAGGACATGGGTCATGCGTTATCTTTGCAGGCTTTGATTACGGCGCTTGCTTTCAAATACATTCTGAAAGGCGAAATCGCGCATTTTCATATTCCGGATCAACCCTTTGCAGAAAGCGAACGCAGACAGATATTTTTCGGCTCTGCCATCGGTATTCCGACGTTTTATATTCATAAAGATACAAAAAATCTTATGATGGCAAAAATCCTGAAAAAAACGAAAAAAATCCGGCCCAGCAACCGCTATAGAGGATATCTCCGGGTCTACAATATCGAGTATCGCCGTGCTCTCATTGAAATATTGAAAGAAGATGCGGCAGACCTGATCGAGATGATGCGTCTGGGTGAATCAATAAAAGACCTTCTGGAAAGAACCGAAAACCCCGCCTTTTCCACTGCCGGAAAACTCACACGTGGAATTTTAGCACAAACCGGCGCATCTTCTCCCATGAAACTTTCCGGGGATGAGTTCAATCTGGCGGCAGAGCAGTATTACAGGGATATTTTACGCAAACACCATATCTGTGAAGCATTCGCGTCACTGGAAGAGGATGTTAAAAAACTCGAGGGATATGCCATCCTGAACCGGTATGAATGCAATAAAGCGCTTAGTTCAATTTTGAAGGAAAGAAATATGTCTGAGGTTTTGGAATCAGTAAAAATCGGGATCCGGGAAGAAACGGTTCCCGTTGACGAGTTGAAAACCCTGATTCGGATCATCCTTCTATCCGTTTATACGGACATGAAAAGTCTTGAAGCAGGGAACGAACAATAATGAGAAAACATCAGTATATCGAACGGACGACATCCCGGGTTAAAACAGAAACATTGTACCATGACAGCATTGTAAACATGATTTATTCTCAGGCGCTTGAAAACACCCCTTTGTTATTCAAGACGCTTACATCTTCAAGGTTCTCCAAATTACTGGGATTTCTAAACTATGATACGCTGATACCGCCGCGCAGGGCGCCGAGCGGTATCCCGAGGCCTATGCGCACT
>CAYVMK010000209.1:2610-4718 GCA_964452445.1 uncultured Desulfonema sp.
GCGTCAGAAAATTTTCAGACAGCCTGGGAGTCGATCTTTCGGAATCTCTTGATCCGCCGGAGTCTCTGAATACTGCTCGGAAAATGTTTGAACGGAAAATCAGATACTGGGAGACCCGTCCGATGCATCCGGATCCGGCGGTTGTTGTATCCCCTGCGGATGCTAAAATTCTTGCGGGCTCTTTCTGCACATCGGCGGTAATTTTTATTAAGGAAAAATTTTTCTGCTATGAAGAATTGCTTGGAAAAGATAAACCAAGGTGGCTTTCTGCATTTGCTGACGGAGATTTTGCAATCTTCCGTCTGACGCCTGAAAAATATCACTATAATCACTCTCCGGTATCCGGCGAGGTGATTGATATTTATGAAATTGAAGGTTCTTTTCTTCCGTGCAATCCCGGGATTGTCATGTCTCTGGCAATGCCTTTTTCCAAGAACAGGCGCGTAGTTACAATTCTGGACACCGATGTGGAAGGAGGTACCCGCGCCGGATTGGTTGCCATGATCGAAGTTGCCGCTCTTATGATCGGAGATATTGTCCAATGTTACAGCAACGAACGTTATGATGCGCCCCGGCCCTTGAATTCCGGCATGTTTCTCAGAAAAGGACAGCCAAAAAGCCTGTATCGTCCCGGAAGTTCCACAGATATTCTCATTTTTCAGAAAGATAAGGTAACTTTTTCCACCGACATAATGTTGAATATGTATCGCCGGGATGTGCAAACCCGATTTGCTGAAGGGTTCGGAAGGGCTTTGGCGGAGACCGAGGTGGCTGTCAGATCGCGGATAGCAACGGTTAATGAAAGGAGCCTTTTATGAATGAACTGTTTGTTCTGTCTCTTGCAATAGCACTGGCATTTGTTTTCCGATGGGCATTCAGGAACCTGCCCCGCGAAAACTGGCAGATCATTGCCTCCATGCCCAGAGATAAGCTTGGAACCGGCGAGTGGAGAGGGAAAAATCTGACTTATTACGGCTTTTTCACAGCAGGAGCGTATCTTTTTGCTGTGGCGACTGTTTTTATACTGCTTGGCGCAATTTCCGTTTCCGCTACCGTAATTATTGTAATCGTGTTTATTGTGCTGGGAGTTTGTATTCCCTGTTCCTCGCTTATTGCAAGACTTGTGGAAAAGAAAAAACATACTTTCAGTGTCGGCGGGGCTTCTTTTGCAGGTATTCTGCTGACCCCCTGGATTGCGATGACAGCAGATGCGGCTATGAACCGGTGGACGGGTATGCGCCTCCCGGCAATGCCTGTGCTGGCGGCACTCTCTGTGGGATACTGCTTCGGAGAAGGCCTGGGGCGGCTTGCATGTATCAGTTTCGGGTGCTGCTACGGAAAACCGCTGAAAGACTGTCCGGAGCGGGTGCGTCGCATGTTTGAAAAACGGCATTTCGTGTTTTATGGAAAAACGAAGAAAATTGCATATGCCCACGCTCTTGACGGTGAGAAAATTTTTCCGGTTCAGGCAATAACGATTGTTCTTTACAGCATATCCGGATTGCTGAGTGTTTATCTTTTTCTGCTGGGATATTACCGGAGCGCGTATATACTGACGCTGGCAGTAACCCAGCTGTGGCGGTTTTTTTCGGAATTTTTACGTGCGGACTACCGGGGCGAAAGCAAGATATCGGCTTATCAGAAGATGAGCGCCTTAGCGGTAGTATATGCCATCTGCGTACTCTTTATCCTTCCCGTGGCTTTACCCCAGCAGGCTGAAATTCTAAGAGGACTCGGATATTTGTGGAATCCCGCGATGATTCTGCTGCTTCAGGGCTTGTGGGCAGCGATCTTTATTCATACGGGAAGAAGCAGTGTAACCGGAGCATGCATGTCTTTTCACGTGATCCGGGAAAGGATTTAAGCTGTTGTCAAAAAATTAACCGTAACATGGTAATTTTTTGACCGGCATAAAGAGCAGTAACGAAATTGCAAAAAAGAGAATGGTTATTTAGTAACGGCTGCTCATTCATGCTTTCAATCCTTGCAGTATAATTTACAGAAAAATGGCCTGTGAAGCTCCCCTCCCACAGGGCGGGGCTTTCCGGCAAGGCAATAGTTAACGGAAACGTTGCACGACCTATATAATATGTTAAATCGCAGTGTTA
>CAYVMK010000210.1:0-4666 GCA_964452445.1 uncultured Desulfonema sp.
AAAAGAGCGGCAGGAAATAATTTCGTAAACTTACTTATCCCGTTTATCGGGGTTAAGGAAGTTCTGATGATCATTACGGTAAAAACCAGTCAAAAAACAGAACTGATTGATATAACGGCAAAAGTCCAGGAAGCTGTTTCTGCTTCGTGTGCCGGTAAGGGCATGGAAAACGGCCTGTGCATGATTTATGTTCCTCATACAACAGCGGCAGTTACAATAAACGAAAGCGCGGATCCGGATGTAAAATCCGATATCTTGATGATATTAAATAAAATTGTTCCATGGGAGGCCGGATACAGGCACATGGAAGGAAATTCCCCGGCGCATGTCAAGGCTACTCTTGTCGGGGTGTCAGAGCTTGTTGCATTTGAAAATAAAAAACTTCTGCTTGGAACATGGCAGGGAATTTTTTTCTGCGAATTTGACGGGCCCAGAACGAGGAAAGTGCATTTGAGATTAATTCCGGAGTAGGGCGAAAGACATGAGGCTCAAAGGGGCAAAGGCACAAAGCAGGAAAGAGCAGGCTGAAGCCCGAAGACTGAAGTTACTAACAGCCTTCAGCCTAAAAACCTTCGGACTATAAAATAAACCGGAGACCGTGAACTTGAAAACAATGAAGAAAATTAATAATAATTTTTTACTCGATGAGACGGATAAGGCAATATTAAACAGGATACAGTCCGATTTTCCGATAACGCCCAGTCCTTATCTTGCTATTGCCGAAGAACTCCGTCTCACAGAAGATGATGTTATTAAGAGACTGAAAAAACTGAAAAAAAATGGAATTATCAGGCGCATGGGGGGTAATTTTGTGCCAGAAAAGCTCGGTTTTGTCAGCACTCTATGCGCGGCCGTTGTTCCTGAAGAGAAGATAGGATCTTTTACAAAGGTGATTAACCGGTATCCCGGAGTAACACATAATTACTTGAGGGACGGAAGTTTTAATGTCTGGTTTACATTCATTGCTCCATCCATGAAAGAGATCGATTCCAATCTTAAACAGATATCGAAAGAGACCGGTGTGAAAGAAATTATAAATCTCCCGGCAACAAAGGTGTTCAAGATAAAGGCTCACTTTGACCTATGAAAGATGTTCGCACAGCTGCAGTGATTTTTCATTCCGTGTCATATGATACCCGCCGTAACCTTGAATCCATGAAAAAATGGGTAAAGGCTGCAAAAAAGGCAGGCGCTTCAATTATCTGCTTTCCGGAATTAAATATTACCGGATACGGAACAGACGGAAAAATATTTGAGGCTGCTGAAAAAATTCCGGGTGAAATAACTGGAATAGTGTCGGATATGTCTTCAAAATACGGTATCGTGATACTTGCCGGCATGGCGGAAAAAGATAAGAGGAACCGGATCTGTGCGAGTCATATTGTTGTAAAACCTGACGGTTATATCGGTGTTTACAGGAAACTGCACATAGCTCCTGTGGAAAAAGAGCTGTTTTTTGCCGGAGATGAAGTTCAGCTTTTCGGGGCCGGAGGGATAAAATTCGGAATTCAGCTTTGCTACGATGCGCATTTTCCTGAGCTTTCAACACGCATGGCTCTCATGGGGGCCGATATTATATTTATGCCGCATGCTTCTCCGAGAGGGACACCCGAAGAAAAATGCAGATCATGGATGCGCCACCTTCCTGCAAGAGCTTTCGACAACAGCCTTTTTATCGTTGCATGCAACCAGTGCGGAGAAAATTCCGCCGGTCTGCAATTTCCAGGTACAGGCATGGTAATCGGACCTTCCGGTGAAGTGATTGAAAAGGATACATGCGGAAAGGAAGGAATGATTGTTGCGGATCTTAAGGCGGAAGATTTGGAAAAGGTGCGCAATCATAAGATGCGCTATTTCCTGCCGAACATAAGGCCGGAAGTGTATTGAGGGGTGAGGAGAGAAGTATGAATCGAGATGAAAAAAAGATAATGGGGCTGACAACAGCATCCCACAGCCTTGTGCATTTGTTCGAAGGCGTGCTGCCGCCTCTGATACCTTTATTGATGGTTGAATTCGGCGCCGATTATTTCCATCTTGGGATAATAGTATCCGTTTTTTCATATGCTTTCGGGATCGGATCGCTTCCTGCCGGTTTTCTGGCCGATAAATTAGGGCCACGCCGCCTTGTTACCCTTTTTCTGTTGGGTTCCGGACTGCTCTCAACTCTTGTCTTTTTTATTCCATCTATTTTTGCTTACGGAATCATAATGGGGTTTATCGGGCTTTTCTGCAGCATGTACCATCCGGCTTCAAATACTCTCATAAGCCAGTCTGTCCGGGAAAAGGGAACTGCATTCGGAATCCACGGTATAGCAGGGAGCCTTGGCGTTGCTTCTGTTCCACTGCTCTCCGCATGGCTCGGCTCAAACATGGGATGGAAAGCGCCTCATGTAATTTTCGGCATGATGGGTATAGCCGCTGGTATTTTTTCTTTTTCGGTTCCCGCAAAATCTGCTTTTATAGCCGAAGTCCCGGACCTCAATAACAAAGCCTCAAACGGAATATCATATCTTAACCTGATTCTCTTCTATTCTTCAGCAGCAGCCCTAGGACTGACATACAAAGGGATAATGACCTTTCTTCCGGCTTACATGGGGGAAAAAATTCATTTTGGTTTTATTTCCTTGAGCAAAGTAACTCTTGGCGGAACGGTGGCGACCATAGCGCTTTTTTCCGGCGCACTGGGTCAATACATAGGCGGACGCCTCACTGACCGTTTCATGCCTGAGAGTATATATTCCTGCGCCATTATTACCGGCGCTTTTTTTGTGTTTATTATGGCAAAGAGTTCGGGGGTTATTTTGATTGCTGCGGCTGTTTTTTACGCGTTTTTTTATTTTTCAACCCAGCCTATGCAAAATTTTCTGCTCTCCAATTATCTTCCTAAACACCGTCATGGAATAGGTTACGGAATACACTTTTTTGTGACTTTCGGAATAGGGTCGACATCCGCCGCAGTTTCGGGATATCTTGCGGATAATTACGGCCTTGAATCCGTATTTTATGCAATGGGCGCCTGTTTTATTGTCTCTTCCGTTCTCTCGCTGATTCTTGTGGCAAGGGCCAGGAGGCAAGAGGATAAGGCACAAGGTTCAAAGGAGCAAAGGCACAGAGGCACAAAGCTGGAAAGAGCAGGCTGAAGTTACTAAAAGTCTTCAGCCTATAAAAAACTCCGCCTGCGGTGGATTCAAAGTACGAACCAAGAGACCATGAACTCAACAGAATGCAAAAGATGCGGGACCTGCTGTAAAAAGGGAAGCCCGTCTTTTCATATTGAGGACAGGGCGCTTATAGAAGACGGATTCATCCCGGCAAAATATCTGTATACGATAAGAGAAGGAGAGCCTGTCCGGGACAACATAAGCGAAAGGATTGTTTATGCGCCTTCGGATATAATAAAAATCAAGGGGCAGAAAAACGGCTGGACTTGTTTTTATTACGATGAAACTGAAAAAAAATGCGCTGTTTATGAATACCGTCCGCTTGAATGCAAACTTCTTAAGTGCCGGGATACGAGGGATATAGAACAGGTTTTCGGTAAGAATCTGCTTACAAGAAAAGAAATTATCGGTACAGTAGAAGGGCTGTGGGAGCTTATCATTGAGCATGATCAAAGATGTTCATACAAAGAAATAAGAAAACTGATTGATGGATCCGGAAAAGTCGCCGGGCTTATTGAATACGATAAAATCATACGGGAACTTGTTGTAAAAAAAGGAGCGCTTGATCTTGAACTGCTTGATTTTCTTTTTGGAAGACCTCTGTCTGTGACCATGAAACACTTTGCATAAATCTTTTAAATCCTCTTCACTTGAATTTAAATCTCTTTTCCTCAAAAAGCCTGAGGCAGGCGTCAACAACTTCATCATCATACAAGATGCCCCTGTTTTTTGATATTTGTTCAAGCGGCTTTTCTATTCCAAGGGAAGGTCTGTAAGGCCTGTGGGATGCCATTGCCTCAACAACATCCGCGACATTAATAATTCTTGCCTCGATAATAATATCCGGTCTTTTTAGTTTTCTGGGATATCCTGAACCGTTCATTCTTTCGTGGTGCTGAAGGACAGTATCTGCAACAGGCCAGGGGAAATCTATATTTTTTAATATATCATATCCGACTTCGGGATGGGTTTTGACCAATTGGAATTCAAGGTCATTGATTTTTGAAGGTTTGCTCAGGATTTCAGCAGGTACCACCAACTGGCCTATATCGTGGATAAGGCCTGCCATTTGAATTCCTGCAACAACATTTTCCGGCAAGCACATTTCCTGTGCAATTGAGATTGCAAGGTCTGCCACTCGCCTCTGATGGCCGGCAGTATAAGGGTCTCTTGTATCGGAGGCGATAGTAAGAGTTTGAATAGCCCCTTCAAGTGCCCGGCGCAGCTCTGCAATAGTTTTTTCAAGCTCGGTTATTTTATCTTCCAATTTCATGAGTACCTCTTTGATAATAAGTTTGACGGCTTCGTAAGAAGCTGAATTCGAGCTGATTTTTATCCAAGTACTGATGTTAAAATAGCACAACCATAAATTATTGCAAGAGAGCCTTGCCGGACTGGTACCGGGATACGGCAATTCAGCAGATTCGTCCGGTTGCTGTTGATAAGCTGAATTCGCAGCGGTACCGGGCAAAGAGGGAGCGCCTGGATGAACAGGCGGTTTCGGA
>CAYVMK010000211.1:0-4647 GCA_964452445.1 uncultured Desulfonema sp.
ACAATCTTTATTTGAAGCTCCCCTCAGCAAGCTAGGGGAATCTTCGACCGTAGGGAATAGAGTCTATTTTAAATTCGCTCGCTGTTTCGGTTCAGAAGGTTGCTGGGTATTTATTATATTTTGCCAGGAGGGTGACATTATATGAAAGCTTTAATCGGCGGAGCTATTATATCGGCGATTGGTCTGATTTTGCTTGTTTTATGGTGGGAAGAATTTCTTATGATTCTTTCAGGCACAATCCCGGTGATGCTTCTTTTAGGCGGTGTGCTTGCTATTTATCTCGGATTTGATGAACTGAGGGAAAGCTGGAGTAAAGAGAGCCTTACTTCAGGCACAGCGGCTATCGAGGTGGAAAAATACAAGCATGAAATCGATGAACTTAAAAAAGAGATAGAATCGCTAAAAAAGGGGTAAAATAAAGATAATATAATTAAGGGTTCCGTATCTTTACTTATAAAGAGAGTCCCGGGTTTATTTTATTTCATTCTTTACTGCCCTGGTTGCAAGAGAATCGGCACGTTCGTTACCCGTATGGCCTGCATGACCTTTTATTTTGACAAGTTTCAGATCGCTGAAACTTGTCATTGTTTTTTTAATGCTGTTTATTAATTCCGGGTTTTTTTTTGCTTTCCAGTTCAGGGTGAGAACGCCGTAGGCATAAGAGCTGTCTGTGAAAATTCTGACAGGCTTTTTTGTTGTTTTAAGCTCAAGAAGCGCAGTTCTTATTGCTTCCAGCTCTGCCATGTTGTTGGTCGCAATTCCTATATGTCTTGACAACTCCTTTTCGTGTTCTCCAAAACGAAAAAAAATGCCTATGCCCGACGGACCGGGGTTGCCGGATGATGCTCCATCCGTATAAATACAGATTGCATCAGAGGGTATATCTCTTTCTGAAGAGAAATCTTTATCAACCTCTTTTCTATTATTCAATGATGCTTTATCCCGAGCTTTTTTCCTGACCTGAGGCTTGCCGGATGCACCTGGACTTATCTCTTCAAGATTGTTTTCATTAACCCAGTATTCATAATCCTGGTTTGTGTTGTATTTTATCAGAACTTTTCCGTTTTTATATAGAGGTTTTTCATCCGGACCAAAAGCTTGCCAGACCTTGTTGCCTTTAAATATCATTCTTTCCCATGATATGTTATTATTTTCCATAATTGACGGTCCTGTTAATATAATCGTCAGGAGCCGTTACGAAATAACCATTACATTCCCGCCTGCAATCTGTCGGGCAGACCTGCCCATTTCGTTACGGCTCCTTATGCCGGTCACGGCATTTCAAGGTTACAGATATTTTATCACAACGGCTTATCAGGCATAAAGATAGTATTTGCGGCTTATATGAAGATATTCCTTAAGTTCGGTTTGCCATGTCTTTTCAACATCATCAATTTTATCCGTATTTTCAATTGCCATACGGATTGAGGGATTTCCTGTGATCAGATCAACAGGATATTTATCAAATTCATACTCATAGGGAGGGCTCTTCCATCTGAATTCATTTCCGTGATAAAGATATACGGCATGAAGTAATTTGAGGGCTGAAAAATATGGTTTATATTTAACCGGATCGGTTATGTGAATCTGAAATCCTTCACACCGTTCTCCCTGCCATTTGCCTGAAGTCGGTTCGAAAGCAACCGGGCGGAGTATGATACCCGGCAAACTGTTGCCGCCAAGTGCGGAAATGATTTTACCGGTGTTGATAAAGGGCGCTCCGAAAATTTCAAAAGGTTGGGTTGTGCCGCGGCCTTCAGAAATATTTGTTCCTTCAAGAATTACCTGTCCCGGATAGACAGCGGCGGAGACCGGGGTCGGAAGGTTAGGTGAAGGCGGAATCCAGGGAAGTCCCGTGTCATTGAAAAACATTGTTCTTTTCCAGCCTTTCATGGGAACAACTTCAAGATCGCAATCTATTCCGAAATGGTTATTAAAGAGCAGCGCCAATTCTCCTATTGTAAGTCCGTGCCGCATGGGTATAGGGTAGCGTCCGACGAATGAAGCATATTCGGGCAAAAGGCAATTCCCTTCAACAGTCGCTCCGCCTATAGGATTCGGCCTGTCCAGAACTACTACTTTCCTGCCGAATCTATTTGCGGCTTCAAGGCAGTAAGACATGGTGTAGATGAAAGTGTAAACGCGGGTTCCGGCATCCTGCAGGTCTACTAAAAGGATATCTATCGGTTCGAACATCTCCTTTGTTGGTATGCGTGTTTTGCCGTAGAGACTGAAGACCTGAGTGCCGAGCAGGGGATCAACCATGTTTTCGGACTCGATCATGTTATCCTGCTTTTCGGAAAAGAAACCGTGCTGCGGCGAATAAAGAGCCGCGAGCTTTCCGGGAAACCGCATATTTATCGTCTCGCGGGCATGAATGTAATCTCTTCCGACAGAAGCCGGGTTGCACAAAAGTCCCAGGCGTTTTCCGGCGGCAAAAGCCGGATACGATTCTATAAAATTTTCAAGTCCGGTTAAAACGGGAACCATCCTGTTTGGCATCTCCTTTCAATGTGTCTTTATCATATCAGAATTTGGAAAGACAAGGTATCCTTAATATAAGAAGCGTTAATGTTTAACTGTCAATCAAACATCTTGACATCAGCGTAATTAAAAAATACAAATTAAATTTATTTGTAAATATCAGGGTGATTGGAATATGCAACTTGTTGAATTAAATGATATTTATTCAGGCATCTCGATTTTTATATCCCGGTCGGTGTAAATGAATATCCTGCTCGAAGGAATAATCATAATTGTCGGGAATTACGGGAGCGGTAAAACTGAAATTTCAATAAATCTTGCGGCAAACAGAAAACTTGCGGGGATAGATGTAAGTGTTGCGGATCTTGATCTTGTAAATCCTTACTTTCGCACGCGAGAGGCAAGAAAGCAGCTTGCAGAGATTGGGATCCGCGTTGTTTTGCCTCCGGATAAATATCTTCAGGCCGACCTTCCCATATTAACTCCTGCTGTTGCGGGGCTCATCAGAAAGCCCAGCAGGCTGACGATACTGGATGTCGGGGGAGATAAAGTGGGGGCGACCGTTCTTGCTGCGCTTGCCGATGCTTTGGATGGGAAAACATACCGTATGCTGCAGGTCATAAATCCTTTCAGGCCTTTTACAGATACTTTAAAAGGGTGCATGAAAATGAAGGGTGAAATAGAAAAAGCTTCCGGAATGTCAATCAGCGGCATTATCGGGAATGCAAATCTTATAGATGAAACGACTGCAGATGTCGTATATGAGGGGTACGATTTTGTTTCAACGGTGTCTCTGGAAAGCGAGCTTCCTCTGGAATTTATTACTGTTCCTTCCCTGCTTTCTGATGAAATCGACATGAAACGGTTCTCATGCCCTGTTCTGAAATTGCACAGACAGCTTGTTCCCCCCTGGAAAAAAGCTGCTGCGCTTTAGTAAGTTAGAAACTATTTTCTGCGTTTCCCGGCAGAAAATAGTTTCGTTAACGCACTTATCCCGTTTATCGGGGCTAGTAAGTTAGAAACTATTTTCTGTGGTTTTCTACCCCTCAAGGGGGTACTGGAAAAAGTCCCATTTATCGGGGTTAGAATGAAAATACCGGTTGCCTTGTCGGGGCAGCCTTTAATCAAGGAGTATAAATGACTTATAAACATTACATTGATGCGGACAGATGCAAGGGATGCGGTTTATGTATTGCCGTATGTCCCAAAAAAGTTCTCGAAATATCCGGAGAGGTAAATTCAAAAGGCTATTTTCCCGCTTATCAGGCGCGTCCCGAAGATTGTGTTTTTTGTTCGACATGCTGCATCATGTGCCCCGATGTAGCCATAAGCATAACGGGCGCTGAAGATAGCAGTGTAACAGCCGGAAAGGAACAGGAGGAATAAAATGGGCAAGATTCTGATGAAGGGAAACGAAGCAATAGGTGAAGCCGGTATCAGAGCGGGCTGCTTGAACTATTTTGCCTATCCTATTACCCCGCAGTCGGAAGTGGCGGAATATCTTTCGCACAGGATGCAGGAGGTTGGCGGCGTTTTTTTGCAGGGTGAGAGTGAAGTCGCTGTGGGATACATGGTTTTCGGGGCTGCAGCCTGCGGCGCAAGGGTGTTTACAACGTCGTCAAGCCCGGGGATCAGCCTAATGGGTGAAGCAATAAGCTATATTGCCGGAGCACAGTGCCCGGCCGTATTTGTAAATATCATGAGAGGCGGGCCGGGGCTGGGTGGAATTCTTCCGTCCCAGGCGGATTATTTCCAGGCGACAAAAGGAGGAGGGCACGGAGATTACAGATTGCTTGTAATGGCGCCGGCGAGTGTTCAGGAAGCTGTCGAAATGGTAATGACGGCGTTTCCTCTTGCGGAGAAATACCGTAATCCGGTTATGATTCTGGGCGACGGCCTTATCGGGCAGATGATGGAGCCGGTTGAGTTCCCTGAACACCTGAAGCCGGAACCGAGCAATAAAGACGACTGGGCTACGAACGGGATGGATACGAGAAAGAGCAAAAAGCGGAATCTTGTGAAATCCCTGTTTCTCGATCCTGTCAAACTGAATGAAAACAACCTGACCCTGAAAGAAAAATACGAAAGGATGAAACGCGAGGAAATCAGATTCGAGCCGTATAATACGGATTCCGACACCACCAACCAAACACACCCAACACA
>CAYVMK010000212.1:0-4642 GCA_964452445.1 uncultured Desulfonema sp.
GATTTTTAAGAAATGAAAAGAAACAAAAAGCAGGATTAAAAGATTTGTTTTATAAATTTCTTCGTGAACTTCGTGTGCTTCGTGGTAATTTTATAGAATGAAAAAGAATTCTAAAACCATTATCAAACAGATAAACATTTTCTCTGAAACCATATAATATATGAGCACAGATATTTTCGCATTCGTTATAGTCCTCGGTATTTTGGTTTTCTTCCATGAATTTGGTCATTTTATTATGGCCAGGCTCTTTGGAGTCGGAGTTGAAAAGTTCTCTCTTGGATTTGGGCCAAGGTTGTTCGGGAAAAAAGCAGGGATTACGGATTACTGTGTTTCAGCGATTCCTCTCGGCGGATATGTCAAAATGGTCGGTGAAGAACCCGATTCGGAAGTTGTCCCCGAAGATATCCCCATTTCATTTACCCATAAGCATGTTTTTAAAAGGATAATAATTGTTGCTGCAGGGCCGTTCTTTAACTTTGTTCTTGCGGTAATAATATTTTTTGTAATTTTTCTGATATCAGGAACATTCATACTAAAGCCTGTCGTAGGAAGCGTTGAGCAGGATTCTCCAGCCGCAAAGGCCGGGATGGTAAAGGGAGATCTTATTGAATCGATTGACGGGACGCCCATTGCAAGTTGGGAAAAGATGGCCGAAATCATATCCGGCAGCAACGGGAAGCGGCTCTCAGTTTCAGTCATCAGAGACGGCGTCGCATTAAAACTTGATATTTTGCCGGAGCTTAAGACGGCAAAAAACATATTCGGGGAAGATATAAAACGCTATGCGATGGGAATTGCTTCTGCCGGAGATTTCTACACAAAGGAACTGAATCCTTTCCAGGCTCTATCTGAAAGCATACGGCAGACTTATAAAATTACATATCTGACGGTTGTGAGCATTGCAAAGCTGATACAGGGCACTTTATCTGCAAAAACGCTCGGCGGGCCGATAATGATAGCGGAGATGGCAGGACAGCAGGCAAGACAAGGTATGGCCAATCTTGCTTTTTTTATCGCTCTCCTGAGCATTAATCTTGCGGTGCTTAATTTCCTTCCGATACCGGTCTTGGACGGCGGGCATCTGCTTTTCTTTTTTATCGAGGCTGCAATCGGAAAACCGGTCAATACAAAGATGCGTGAGATAGCCCAGCAGGTTGGAATTTTTGTCCTGATTGTTCTTATGATTTACGTTTTTTATAACGACATTACGCGGATTTTTTTCAGTTGATATAAAGAGCGTTTAACTATTCAGCCACAGATTCACACAGATGAACGCAGATAGATTTAAAGTAACTGCTCAGGTGGATAGGCTGTAAGTCTGTAGGCCAATAGTCTGCAGACTGATAACCTACAGACCAAGTTACTAATTATCTGCGGGTATCGGCGAAAATCTGCGGCATAACTTGTTAAGAAAATATTATGCCCCACAGACTGGAGATTGCATTAAAACCGGATATGCTTGATGCCGAAGGCGAAGGGATACGCCATAAGGCGGAAGATTATTTCGGAATTGAGCTTACAAAAGTCCGCACAATTTCTGTTATAACTATAGACGCCGCATTGACTGATGATCAGCTTGATATTATTCAGTCCGGAATTTTTACAAACCCTGTCATACAGATTTCATCTTACAATCCCCTGCCTGTTGAATTTGACTGGATTATCCGGGTCGGTTACAGGCCGGGCGTGAAGGATAATCCCGGAAGCACTGCTGTTGAGGCTATAGAGGATATCCTTGGAATAAAATTTGCCCGGAACGAGGCGGTTTATACATCAAAGCGGTATTGTATTACCGGCTTTAATCTTGTCCGGAAAAATATTGAAAGAATTGCCTGTGAACTTCTGGCAAACGATATTATTCAGCAGTCAAAAATCTATTCAACGGATGACTGGAACAGCTCCGACGGGATCGGTTATATTATTCCGAAGGTTATGCTGAATCATGTTCCGACGGTATCGTCAATTTCAATAGACAGCGATGAAACCTTAAAAACGATAAGCGATGAGCGGAATCTTGCCCTTAATCCGAATGATATCCCGACGATCAGGGATTATTTTTTGAGAAAAGAGGTTCTGGCTGCACGCGCTTTGACGGGTTTGTCGGATCCGACCGACATTGAGCTTGAATATATTTCCCAGGCAAGAAGCGATCATTGCAACCACAACACATTCAGGGGTTTGTTCCGGTACATGGATCTTGAAACCGGCGATTCCGAAACAGTCGATAATCTTTTCAAAACCTGTATTGAAGCGCCTACCCTTTATCTTAAGGACAAAAAATCATGGGTTGTATCCGTATTGTGGGATAATGCCGGGGCCGGGCTTTTTGATGACAACAATTATTATGTCATAACCGGAGAAACGCACAATTCGCCGTCCAACATGGAAGCCTATGGCGGCGCCATTACAGGAATTGTGGGAGTCTATCGCGATCCTTTGGGCGCCGGAAAAGGCTCAAAGCTTATTATGGGAAGTTACGGATTCTGCGTAGGGCACAGAGATTATGACGGTCCTCTTACGCCGCGTCTTCATCCGAGGCGTCTCCTTGACGGAGTGATTGAAGGAGTCAGGGACGGCGGAAATAAAAGCGGAATCCCAACGCCGTTCGGCCAGGTTCTTTTTCATCACGGGTATATGGGGAAATGCCTTGTCTTTGTAACCGCCATTGGAATAATGCCGTCGGTAATAAATGAGGAACCTGCCGAACAGAAGAAAACATCTCCCGGGGATCTTCTTATCATGTGCGGCGGCAGGGTGGGAAAAGACGGGATACACGGGGTTACGGCTTCATCAGAAGTATTTTCCGAAAACACGCCGGCAGGACATGTCCAGATAGGTGATCCCTATTCTCAGAAGAAAATGCACGATTTTCTGCTCGAAGCCCGTGATGAAGGGCTGATAGCCTTTATAACAGATAACGGGGGCGGTGGACTTTCATCGTCTATCGGCGAATCGGCCCGCTATTCAAACGGCTGCGAAATAGAGCTTGAAAAAGTTCCTTTAAAATACGAAGGCCTTGACCAGTGGGAAATCTGGGTTTCAGAATCCCAGGAGCGTATGACGGTTGCGGTGAAACCCCGTCATCTTGGCCGGTTTCTGGAGCTTTCAGCCAAACATGCCGTTGAAAGCACAGCCATCGGCAGATATACCGACTCGGGAAAGATTCATATTAAATATAATGATAAAACATGCGCCTATGTTGATATGGATTTGCTTGCGGCCGGTTTCCCGCAGTGGGAATTTGACGCTTTGTGGCTGCCGCCCGAAAGGCGCGGCTTGTATGAACCGGTTATAAAGGAGCCGCGCGATTACAACAATCTTTTGCTTGATATTTTATCGCGTCCGAATATCTGCTCAAAGGAATGGATCTGCAGACAGTATGACCATGAAGTTCAGGGCGGAAGCGTTATAAAGCCGCTTGTAGGCGCAAACAGGGATGTAAACAGCGATGCAGTTGTAATCAGGCCGGTCCTTAATTCAGAGAAAGGGCTTGCTTTTTCCCAGGCTCTTTTGCCCGCATATTCTTCGATAGATGCGTTTCATATGACAAGCTGCACTATTGATGAAGCAGTCAGGCGGCTTATCTGTGTCGGCGGAAACATGGATCATATCGGAGGGGTGGATAATTTTTGCTGGCCCAATATTCAGTATCACCCGGTTAACAATCCTGACGGAAAATTCAAGGCAGCCCAGCTTGTCCGCTCCTGCAGAGCGCTGGCTGAAATCTGCCTTGCTTATGAAATACCACTGTTGTCCGGGAAAGACAGCATGTACGTTGACGGGCATCTTTCCGGGCAATATGGTGAGACCCACAAGGTTTCAGCGCTTGAGACACTCCAGTTCTCAGCCGTATCCGTTATAAACGATATAAATAAATGCGTTACAATGGAGAGTAAAATCCCCGGGGATCTTGTCTATGTGCTTGGAACAACACGCAATGAACTGGGGGCTTCGGAATATTATGAGCATTTCGGTTATACCGGCTCGAATGTGCCGGAAGTATCTCCGGGGCATTTCATAAAGCTTTACAGAGCTCTTCAGGATGCCATTGATAAGGGGCTTGTGGCTTCCGCGCACGGCATATATCGCGGGGGACTGGGAGTGCACCTTGCGATGGTTGCAATGGGCGGAAATCTGGGCCTGAAAGCTGATATCGGGCTTGTGCCGTCAGACGGGGCGGATCGCGGTGATGTTGTTCTTTTTTCCGAATCCTCCGGTCGTTTTATTGTTACTGTTTCGCCCGACAACAGAAAAGATTTTGAAAAAATGTTAAAAGGGCTTCCTTTTGCGTGCATAGGAGAAGTAACGGAAAACAGGGAGCTTGTTGTGAATGGATCAAATAGCAGAAAGCTTGTTTCCGTATCTATATCCATATCTATAGACGATTTGAAAAATGCCTGGAAAAAGCCTCTTGGAGACCTGATATGAGTGATGTTAAAGTCCTGGTGCTTGCCGGTTACGGTTTAAACTGCGATCATGAGACCGCTTATGCTTTTGAGCTTGCAGGAGCAAAAGCCGAAAGAGTGCATATAAATTCTCTTATTGATGGAGATGTTCAACTGGATACGTTTCATATAATGGCTTTTGTCGGAGGCTTCGGGTGGGGAGATGACCATGGCGCCGGTGTAGTTCAGGCAGTAAA